>NZ_JBIQEC010000001.1:0-204247 GCF_045370505.1 Moraxella sp. 179-F 1C4 NHS
GAAATGAACGTAGAGCTAATCCACCCAATCGCAATGGACCAAGGCTTACGCTTTGCAATCCGTGAAGGTGGCCGTACGGTAGGTGCGGGTGTTGTTGCTAAAGTTAACGACTAATCGTTAGCGAGCATACAAAAGAGTCACTTCGGTGGCTCTTTTTTTATGCGTAAGCTTTTGTTAACCAGTTAATTTACCAATAAAATTCATTAGGGGTTTAGGTCATTTTAGACAATAAAAAAAGCCAAGCGCTAAGCTTGGCTAAATTATACCTCAACAGATGCTAGTGTAGACCGCTGATATAGTCAGACAATACTTTGATATCGTTATCCGATAATTTTGAGGCTACGATTTGCATCATGCCTTTATCGCCTTTCTTAGCTGCATCATTCACACGCACTTGTGATGGGTCGGTCACCTCGTCTTCACGACCTGCCGCACGGAATAGTTTTAATTGGGTCGCGATATAGGCTGAATGCTGACCCCCAATACGTGGAAAAGCGGCTAAATCGTTACCATTGGCTTTACCACCATGACAGCCTGCACAAGGAATCACACCGCGCGTGCTATTACCACCATAATACAATTTTTGTGCCACGGGAGCGTAAGCAGGATTGGCATAACCTACCCCCCAACGTGGTTGGCTTGCATAATAACCTGCCACATTCGCCAGGTCTTGGTCATTTAATTTTGCCACTTGCGCTGACATAATAGGATTGACACGCGCGCCTGATTTGAATTCGGTTAGCTGTTTATAGAGATACTTAACATTTTGTCCGCCAAGGTTAGGCTGTGCAGGAACAGTACTAACGCCATTGACGCCATGACAAGCACCACAAACTGATTCAGCAATAACCTTACCTTTGGCAATGTCATATTTTGGTACGGTAACAGCTGCAGAACCGCTTACGCTGGCAATTAAAAGGCTTGCGGCAGTGAGTATTTTTTTCATCGGTAACAATTCCTACTAAAGCGTGTTGGTTATGACTCACAATGAGCTAGCGACAAAGGCATTACTTACAATATCAAAGCAACACCCAGTTATCATCATACATATTTATTGCTTTAACACGGGTGAATGTATCTACTAAGTTACAATATTATAGCAAGACAACCATGCGCTTGTCTGCAAAATTTGTAGGCTACCCCACTAATAATGAACACTAATCATGTGGCTAATACGACATTTAAGTTAGCTAAATGATTTTAAAACACCGAGGGTTTTGTCGATTACAGGGATGGCGATGATTAAAACCATAATCGAATAATTGATATGGCTGATTATTATGCCACAACTCGATAATCATGTAAAAGTCATTTGCAAGTTGGCAAGCGGGTTTCACCGCAAAAAATATCTCACAAATCAGCACTAGCAAGTGCGCAAAATTTTGGGTTATGGGTATTTGCTGATACAATAGCGCTTTAACATTAAGATTATGTGCCGATAATGGATTCTACTAACACCCTTGCGCCAACTGCGATTACTGACGATAGTGATGCGGCAAAACGCTGGTTGCATCAAACCCAATTTATGCTGTCTGCCCCTACCTTTAAACTGTGTCCTGCCGATACGGGTCGCGAAGTGGCCTTTGCTGGCCGCTCAAATGCAGGCAAGTCCTCTTGCATTAATGCATTGACCCAGCAGCGTCAGTTAGCCCGTTCCTCCAAAACCCCAGGTCGTACCCAAATGATTAACTTTTTTAATATGGGCAATTTGGATCAGCGGTTGGTGGATTTGCCAGGTTATGGCTATGCCGCCGTGCCCGAGGCGATGAAAAAAGAATGGCAGTCAGAGCTTGAAAAATACCTAATTTCGCGTAAAAGTCTCGCCGGTTTAGTGCTGCTCACAGACATTCGCCATCCATTAAAATTCTTTGATGAGCAAATGCTACACTGGGCAAAAGACGGTGAGCTTGAGGTTCATGTGCTATTAACCAAAGCCGATAAGCTCAAATACGGCGCTGCCAAAAACACGCTACAGCAAACCCGCAATCAGCTTAATAAATTAAAACTGCCGTTTAGTATTCAATTATTTTCTGCCCAAGATAGAATTGGGCTTGAAGAGCTGTCATTAAAACTTGGCAATTGGCTGGCGCTACCCGAGCAGGATGAGCCAACGGATAATGAACCTACGTTAGCCGTCTAATGGTTAAGAGGGTTTAAACCGATTGGCGTCTTGTACTTGGTTGATTTGCTGGTTCAGCAGTGCCAGCAAAGATTGGTTACTAGGTAGCTGCTTTGCTAATGATTTGGCTTGAGTGAGTGATGTCACCGCGTCTTTTAGCTCATTGCGCCATAACTCGCCATACGCGCGATAGCGTAATGTATTGATGCGATGAATCAGTTGTTCATTGCCGCTACCATGTTTTGCCAGTAGTTGGCTGGCTTGCTGCAATCGACCCCAAACCATGACGTCACGGGGATTTTGCTTGGATAAGGGTTGAAGCAGCGCTAATACTTTTTGACCACTTTCTGCAGTAGGTCGATATTTTAAATAAATGTCACTCAGATAACGTGGCACATCTGTGCGCTCAGGATACACAGCGGCGAGTTGTTGCAATTTAGCGATTGCCACATCGGCATTGCCTTGCTGCGCCGCTAACTGACTAAATGTGACGACTGCTAGCGGATTGGCGAGTGTTTTGATGTCCTTGTCAAAATCCTGCATTAAGCTTTGTGCCGCTTTGGGTTGTCCGTTATCGATATAATAATTAATCAGCGCAAGCTTGGCAGCTTTACTGGTTTTTGCCCCTTGTTCTAAATCGGCTTTGTTGACTAGATAGCCATAGTAGCGAGCACGCCACTGGATTTGTTCAAACAGTTGCGCGCGCTGCTGTTGGATAGATTGATAACGGTTTGACGCCATATTAGCCTGGCTATCACGCTTGTAAGTGGCGACTCGCGCCCTTGCTTCACTGATTCTATCTGCGGTGAGCGGATGGCTTAAAATAAAACTGGGAATCAAGGTGTTGCTTTTGACAGGGTTTTGTTGATCTAAGGTGGCAAAGAAACTGGGCATGGCATTGACATCATAGCCCGCTTGGTTCATGATTTGCATGCCAATACGATCGGCTTCTCGCTCTTGACCGCGGCTATAGGAAGCAGCAGCGTTGGCTGACATCGCCTGAGAGCCTAACATGACAGCGGCAGCGGCATCACCATCGCCGATTTTGGATGCTGCCACGCCCGCCAAAAGACCGCCTGCCTGCATCAGTAGCTGTTTGGTCTTTTCATCATTGCGATGTTGATAATGACGCTGGCTGACATGGGCAATCTCATGCGCGACGACGCTCACTATTTCATCCAGACTTTTGGCTTTATCCAACAAACCGACATTGATGCCGATAAGTCCAGAGGGTACTGCAAAGGCATTGATTTGCTTGTCATTGATAATCACCAGCCCCATGGGTGCGTTGAGACCTGCCACCGCATTGATTTGCCACACAATTTGTTCAAGCGATTGCTGCAACCAAGGGTCTTTTATCAGCGCTGCATTGCCGTTGATTTGTCGAAGCGCCCACTCACCGACTTGGCGATTTTGCTCGGTATCGATGAGCGCTTGCCCATTGTCCATAGCGGCTAATTGGCCATTGACTTGGGTAGGCTCAGCCCTTGCCATCATCACTGGATTAAAAGCAGGCGCACTTTGATAGGAAAAGTTATCGACAGCAAGCACGCCCGTTGATAGGGTACTTAATACAGCCACTACAGGCGTTTTTCTAAATAAATAGCTAGCAAATAAATATCTAGCAAATAAATAGCTAGCAAGTGGATTGATGGGCATGCGCGACCTTTGACAGCGAATTAGCTTAGAATGAGGTTTAAAAAAATGGTGTTTAAAAAAAGGTAAATGCTACATAATACTGCTCAATATACAAATTTCAGCAGCTTTAAAAAGCCAAATTTTGTAATGATATCTTGCTACAATCTATTGGCTACTAAGTACAGGGTAAAGGTTAGATTTTCAAAAATATAATGCTAACTTTGATTTATCTCAATCATCTACACTTGTAATTTAGCCTATAATAACCATCTAACACACTTGCAATTTTCGACTAGCGATTTTATTACCATGACCGATTCTTCTCAGATTATGCTAAATCCTGCCTTACTCTCAGATGACGCCTTTTGCCAAGATTGGGGGTTATTTCGCTCAGGCGAACATAACAATCTCAGCATCAATGCTCAAATTGGGCACTATGTGGATGGCAAAGGACTCGCCTGCCCGATGCCGCTGCTTAAACTTAAAATGGCACTAAAAAAGACCGCATTGGGTCATGCAGTATATGTGACTGCAACCGATCCTAACAGCAAGCGTGACATCGCAGCTTTTTGTCAGCATGCTGGGTATACCCTGGTGCAGCAGACATCAATCACAGCGTCTGAAAATACAACAGACACAATCTTTCACTCGATCATAACCAAAAATTGCTAAACGCCTCTTACAAAAAAGCTGGCTTTAAGGCATACTAAATAACAGAAACTAAAAGACAATTGACAGGCTATTTCATGGCTACAAAGACCAAAACAACGACAATAAAAAAGACTGCCAACGCAAAAAAATCGACCAAGCTTGACGCTAAGCTGGGTGACGACCCACACGCTGCCTTTAATGACATCGACGATGACGAACTCGATGAATTTGACGAGACAGACTTTGATAGCTTAGGTGACGACGATATTGACGTTGCACAGCTCCCTAATAGTTATGATGACTATGAGGAGTTGGTGGACGAGGCTGATGACGACTATGATGATGAGTTTGCTAAAAAACCACGAAAAACTGCGTCGCGAACCCGTCAAAAGAGAGCCATGACCAATGCCCTTGTGCCTACCATGCCCACTGCGTTATCTGCCCCTGGGGTAAATCTAGGCGCGTATATCAACGCGGTTCATCAAATTCCTATTTTGACAGCAGAGCAAGAAGAGGAGCTAGCACATCGTTATACCGATGAAGGGGATGTGGAAGCAGCCCGGCTGCTGGTTATGTCACATCTGCGATTTGTGATTCACATTGCGCGCAGTTACTCTGGCTATGGCTTGCCACAAGGCGATTTGATTCAAGAAGGCAATGTCGGCTTGATGAAAGCGGTGAAACGTTTTGACCCAAATAAAGGCGTACGTTTGGTGTCTTTTGCCGTGCATTGGATCAAAGCTGAAATCCATGAATTTGTGATTCGTAACTGGCGTATCGTCAAAGTGGCGACCACCAAAGCGCACCGCAAGCTGTTTTTTAACTTGCGCTCACTGAAAAAAACCAACAACCAGTTAACGCTCGAAGAAGCCGAAGCGATTGCCAAAGACTTAAATGTTACCGTCAAACAAGTGCTAGAGATGGAAAGCCGTCTGACTTCGTATGATGCATCGTTTGAAGCACAAAGTGATGATGAAGACGAAGGCCGCTATGCACCGCAGTATTTTTTGGAAGATGCGGCTGACCCAGCCGATATGGTAGAAGATGCTGATTGGGAAGAAAATAACAATTCAGCCTTGATGGAGGCGATGGAAGACTTAGACGATCGTTCGCGGGATATCGTACAGCAGCGCTGGCTCAATGAGCAAAAAGCGACCTTGCACGAGTTGGCGGCAGAGTACAATATATCAGCGGAACGGGTTCGCCAAATTGAAAAAAATGCCATGGATAAAATCAAAGAAGCCATGTTAGCCAATACCCATTTGCAGTTGGATTAACTGTCATGAATTGGCTAAGTATTGGCGCGATAAATATGGCAGTGGCGGTCGCCTGTGGGGCGTTCGCGGCACATGGGCTTAAACCGCGTTTATCAGCCGAGCAGATGGCTTGGTGGCAGACGGGTACGCAGTACTTTTTTTATCACGCGCTTGGGTTGTTGATTGTTGGTATGTTATTGCGTATAAACCTCGCATCGCCTACTATCGCGTGGGTGATGCAACTGGGTATTGTGCTTTTTACAGGTTCACTATATTTGATGGCTTTGGGTATGCCGCGCTGGTTAGGCGCCATTACCCCGATTGGCGGCACGCTGTTTATTATTGCATGGGTTTGGCTTGCGATCAGTGTTGCTAAGCACACTTCATCAGTTTAACCCTATTTAACCATCACAGAAAGCGTAACAAAACAGGAAGCGAAATAATGCCACAAGTGACTTTAAATGGTGACGTCAAACAAACGTTACATCAAAATCTTTTACAACTATTGGATGAAATGGGGCAAACCCAAGGTCGTTTTGCTGTTGAAATCAACGGTGAATTGATTCCAAAAAGCCAATTGGCAAATGTCACCTTGCAAGATGGTATGAACATTGAAGTGGTGCAAGCGGTGGGTGGTGGCTAATCATATCAGCGTAAAAAAAGCGGGTAACTTACCCGCTTTTTTATTTTTGCATTACGCTAATTTTTGGTCATGGCTAATAAACGATTGGCGGTTAGCCCATGTAAAAACACCGACATTGCAATCGTTACCACACAAATCACCCAAATTTTTAGCGCTTCATCACTGGTAAATACGCCTTTATTCATCGCATAGGCGATATAATACAATGTACCAATCCCGCGAATGCCCAGTCCTGCCGTTACCCAGCGTTCATTGCGACTCATCCCCAGTTTACCTAGACTAAAATAACCCACGATGGGACGTATCAAAAATATAAACGCCAAACATACCACATACACTTGCCAGCTAAGGGTAACATCACTCGCTAATGCTTGACCCACTAGCAGTCCCAAAAATACCATCACAAGCGACATCAACAAACCTTCAATTTGCTCAGCAAAATCATGCAAGCCTTGATGATATTCATGTTCACATTCCGAGCGCCGAAGGGTTAACGCGGCGACAAATACGGCAATAAAACCATAACCATGCACGAACTCAGTGATGCTATAAGACACTAACATCAAGGCTAATACCATATAACTTTGCTCGACTTTATCGGGATATGCCTTAGTAAATAGCCAGTTTGCCAAAAACTTACCGACACAGTAACCCGCCGCCACCCCTGCAATGATTCGCCATAACACATCATAGCCCAACCAATGCAGCCAATCCTCTGCACCAAAACCCTGATTGAGTGAGGCAGCCGTAGCAATGGCTATCGCTAAATACACGAACGGAAATGCCAGTCCATCATTGAGACCCGCCTCAGAGGTGAGGGTAAATCGGGTCACATCTTCCTGTCGTTCGGAGTTGGGTGGACCGACTTGGATGCTTGCCGCTAATACAGGGTCGGTTGGCGCTAGCACCGCACCGAGCAAAATAGCCGCCGCCATACTGAGTCCAAAAATGTAATGCCCCATCAATGCCATCGCGGCGATACCCACTGGCATCACAATCACCAACAGCCTTAAGGTCGGTTGCCAAGTTTTCCAATTGAGCGGAGTATCGAGCTTGATACCACAACCAACCAATGAAATCAGCACCACCACTTCTGTAACTTTCTCGATAGGAACGCCATAATTAAGCGGATTAATTCTAGGCAGCCCCATAAAAAAATACCCTAGCAGTGCGCCAAAGGTAATTTGTAGCATAGGCAAGGATATCGAAAGCTTGCGTGGTAGCACAGGAAAGAATGCCCCGATTAAAAACGCCAACCCTAAAAAAAGTAAAATCAAATTATAGTGTTCAAGCATACCGGTGTACCAAGATAAGTTGCCAAAAAAGTCTCGCAACTTGGTTTATATCATTTTGGTTTATATCACTTCAAATAACTGGGATTAATAATAGTTGCTATTGAGCAATTATTGCTAAGCCACGTTACTGCGTAAAAGGTTTATCCCCTATAAATCCATTATGCAAAAAGGTGGGCATGCCATCAACCATTGGTTTTTAGCAAAATATCAAGAGATTTGTTAACAGTTCGAGAGTTGAGTTATATTTGACGACTTAGTTAAATTTGAGAATTCAGCTAGAAAAGATTTTGACTGACTATCTAAGCCCAACATTGCGGTCAAAACCGCACTTTACGCTGCGTAGAAGAACCGATGTTCATACCTTCTCGGTATTTGGTCACGGTACGACGGGCAATATCAATACCTTTATCTTGCAGGTGCTTCATAATACTACTATCAGATAGCGGTTTTTTGGGGTCTTCTGCCTCAATCATTTGCTTGATCATCGCGCTGATAGCGGTTGAAGAAACGCCTTCACCCTCATCACTACTGACTTGACTTGAAAAGAAATATTTTAAGCTAAATAGCCCTTTGGGGGTAACGATGGTTTTGCTGGTAGTGATGCGAGAAACGGTTGACTCATGTAGGCCCACTTCATCTGCCACATCTTTGAGTACCATCGGCTGCATGGCCATGACGCCTTGCTCAAAAAAAGCCTGCTGACGTTTGACGATACAGGTTGCAACTTTTAGTAGATTTTGATTACGCTCTTCGATACTACGGATAAACAGCCGCGCATCATACAGCTGCTCTTTTAGATAGACGCCTTGCTCGCTGTTGTCATTGCGACTGACAAGTTTGGCATACACTTGGTTAATACGCAGTTTTGGCAAAGTCTCTGGGTTTAGGCTGACTTCCCAATGCTGTCCACGCTGCACCACAATGACATCAGGAATGTCGTAGCTTTCAATGCCTTTATCTAGCTGGCGCTGTGATTTCTCATAAGACAGTGCAGGATTGGGGTTTAATGTGCGCAATAAGGCAAGCGCAGGCTGAATCTCAGAGACGTCGAGATTGGATGATTTAAGCAGTGCATTGATGTTATTGTTGGCAAAAAACTCTGAATGCATCAAAATTTGCTTGGCTGCTTGCCAAGCGGGGGTATCACTCGGTAATTTATTGAGCTGAATCAGCAAGCATTCTGCCAAATTTCTCGCGCCAACGCCCAGTGGCTCGCAGTTTTGTATTTGCTTAACCACAAGCTCAATGTCTTCTAGCGCCAAGTCCACGTTTTCAACTTGATAAAATGACAACATGGTATCAAAACTTTGAAATAGCTCATCATTTGATAACGTGATAAAACCGCGCTCGTCCATGCTATCAATCAGATACTCCGCCATCAGCATATCGATGGTGGAAAGCCGTCTTAAATTCAGCTGCCAACGGACATAATCTTGAATATTTCCTTGCGTGGCAAGCTTATAATCATCCTGACTGTCTTCACTATCAATGCCCGTGGTTGCCGAAGATTCATAGCTATAAATATCATCCCACTGTGCATCCACCGGCATATCGATTTGCTGGCTGCTAAGATGCTCGCTACTATCAATGCCGTCTAAGCCAAATTCCTCATCATAGCGATAATCGCTGTCTGCATAACTGTCACTATAACTATCACTTGCATACTCATGCACTGCCGAGGGTTCACTGTGCTCGGGATAATCTTGGCTAGCAGAAGCAGCATAAAAATCATCCGACGCTAGATAATCTTCCAACACCTCAGTTTCATGACGGGTATAGTCCTCCAAATCAACTTCAGACAACTCAACACCTTCTACTTGATAGTCATCATCGTCATCGTCATAGTCATAGTCATAGTCGTCATTTGTATCGTGTTCTGGATAGTTTTCGCCATCGGGTAGGTTATCGGCGTCGTCATAAGACGTCTCCCACTCTTCTTCACGCTCAAGCAGGGGGTTGCTATCGAGTTTAAGCTGCACTTCTTGTTCAAGCTCAAGACTCGATAATTGCAGCAAGCGAATTGCCTGCTGCATTTGCGGGGTGAGTGTCATCCCCGTCGTTAGCTTTGCCCCAATACCAATTTTCATAACGCGTTTTTTTAAGCCTTACTCTAATGAGGTTAGTTTAGATGGTGTGTCCATGCTCTGCTAGGTTGCTAGTTTAGTATTGTTTCAACAAGATATGCTAGTATTTTTTGACATTCAGCCGTATATTAATTATCTGCACTTAGCTTAACTATGCTTAGCTGCAGCATCCACAAATTTTCCTAAATTTTTTGCTTACGAAATCACACCATGACAAAACTGAAAAAATTTGCGATTGTTGAACTCAATAGCCAGACCGATATCTTAGCAAATCTTCAATCTATTGAATTAGGTATTAAAATTGCCAGTGAACGCGGCACCCGCATGGTGATTCTACCAGAAAACGCTTTTTGTTTTGGCAAACAGGGTTTTGCCAGTCAATATTTTGATGCCTTAAAAGCTTGGTCGGCACAGGCTGCCCGCCACTATGGTGTGTATCTACTGGCAGGTACCTTGCCCTGCCCGTATCGACCTGACGGTACGCCTGTCGCTGACGGCAAACTTCGGCAAAGCTCACTATTATTTGACCCTGCTGGCGACTGCTTAGCGCGCTATGACAAAATTCATTTGTTCAAAGCCACCGTCAATGATAGCACAGGCAACTATGATGAAGGTAGAACCTTCGAAGCCGGTAATGAGCTCATTGTGGCGGATACCGAGTTTGGCAAAGTCGGCATGATGGTATGTTTTGATATTCGTTTCCCCACCCTTGCGGTCAAACTACGCGAACTAGGCGCAGATATATTGACAGCGCCTTCGGCGTTTACTTACCAAACAGGTAAAGCACATTGGCATGCCCTACTCACCGCAAGGGCGCTCGATAGTCAATGCATGGTCATTGGCGCAGGTCAGACGGGTGACCATGTCGTCAATCCCTCAGCGCCTAGCAATGTTCGCAGCACTTGGGGGCATAGCGAATTTATCAGCAGTGATGGCGAGAACGTTTTCACACAAAAAATCAATGCAGCAAACAAAACAGCAAACCATGCAGCAAATCTAGATTTTGACATCACTAACAATTTAGCGCATTTACCTTTATCTGCCAAAGCAGCAAGCTGGCTGCCTAAGCCAGATGGTCGCCCAGAGCTTGACCAAACTGCTGATAAGACAACCTTTTACCAAAAAGCCCCGAGCGTGATTTTTGCCGACTTTGATGCGGATGCGCAGCAAATAACTCGGCAGAATATTGCGTTGCTCGAATGTCAAAAATTGACTATCATAGCAAATAATATCTAACGACCTTTAAGCGAAAAATGGATAATCCACTTTTTGAATATTTAAAGAATAGCCCAATTTTTAGTCGTCTTGATCCTTATATGTTTCAAGTGGTCGAAAACTCATTGCATTTTAGACAGTTGAGTCCGCAAGAAGTATTATTTACGGAAGGCGAGCATGGCGATTTTATGGCGTTTTTGCTGATTGGTGAGTTATCAGTTATTAAATACAGCCCTTCAGGGGCAGAAATTAAAGTCGGGGAGATTCGGGCGGGCGAAAGTACCGGTGAAATGGCGCTGTTAGATTTGCTATCTCGCTCCGCCACCATTAAAGCCGCTAGCCTTTGTGCGCTTGTCACCTTGTCACGAGCCGACTTTGAGCGAATTTTATCAGATTATCCTCGTATTGGTGTTGAGATGCTGCGTGGATTAGCGATTATCTTGAGTCTTAATCTTCGCCGTACTTCTGAGCATTTGACGCACGCGGTTAATGTTTAATATGGCTAAGACTGATGTGGCTAGGCTTAAGCTTAATATTTTTTTCATGTTTAATATTACTTGCTTAACCTCCCCCATTATCGTCGTGAGCGGGGATGCGCTTTGTCATACACTTGCGATAAATGCCCAAAATCCAAATGGGTATAAATCTGTGTAGTACTGATATCACTGTGTCCTAGCAGTTCTTGAACGCCACGTAAATCACCACTATCACTTAAAATATGTGAGGCAAAACAGTGTCTCAGCAAATGCGGGTATAAGTCTTGTGCGATGCCTGCCCGCTTGGCTTGTAGCTTGATACGTAGCTGCACGGTGCGCGTTGAGATACGCGTCCCATAACGCTCACTGACAAATACCGCAGGGTCTTGCTCTTCCACCCATAGCGAGCGATGCGGCAAATAGTTGATGAGTGCCTGCCATGCTTTTTCGCCAATCGGTACGATGCGCGTTTTTCCACCTTTACCCAGTACTCGCAACAGCCGCTGTGATTTGTCGATATCAGACATATTAAGTCCTACTAGCTCGCCGACCCGTAAACCACTGCCATACAGCAATTCTAGCATGGCTTTATCGCGAATCCATAGCCGCGCTTCATGGCTATCTTCTGGCGCAGCTTGGTCTAATAACTGGGATAATACGTCTATATCAAGTAACGTGGGCAAGGGTCTCGGGGCGCGTTTAAGACGTATGGTTGTGGTGGGATTTAGTGTCATCAGCTGCTGAGCAATCAACCATTTATAAAGTTGACGCAACACGGTTAGTTCATATTGACTACTGGATTTGGATATTTTATCAACATCAAATCGTTGAATTAGGAAGTCTGATAATTGCTGACGGGTGATGTGACAAAGCTCGGTATGTTGCTCATAGCAATACGCCAAAAAAGGCTGTAGCGCTTGGCAGTAACTTTTGATGGTCGCTGCGCTATAACGCTTACTGCTTAGCTCAGCAAGCCAGCGATCTACTAAAGCTTGGTCATCGGTGTTGAGCATAGCTTCTGCCGCATGCGGCGTTAAGTGGGTGGGCAAATCATCGTTTGCTGATTTGCCTACACGGCTGCGCTGATTTTTCCCTTGACTATTTTTGCCTTGACTTAGGCTACGGCTAGTTGGCATAGTGTCGGTTAACGAGGTTGGGTGCTATTCATGGTAAGGATGTCCCTCGTCTGAGCGATGTTCCTCACTTGATTGTGCTGGCGCAAATTTCAGCCCCGCACCTGCCATCAAACCCTCAGGACTAAACACCCCTTCGTACACAAAGGTCGCAGGACCGGTCATATACACAGGATAGCCTTCTTGCCAACGAATCGCCAAACTGCCACCATACAACTGGGCTCGAATATCCACGCCTTCATCTAGCCAGCCTTCACGCACCCCAGTCGCAACGGCAGCGCACGCGCCCGTACCACAAGCTTGCGTTTCGCCCACGCCACGCTCATAGACGCGTAGCCTGATATGGCGATTATTCATTACCTGCATAAACCCCACATTGACACGCTCAGGAAATGCAGGGTGGCTCTCAATGGCTTTACCGAGTTTTTCCACCTCGGCGGTCAACACATCATCCACTTTGATGACGGCATGGGGATTGCCCATATTCGCCACATAGAGTGTCACAGGCGTACCATCCACATTGAGCCGATATGAGTTTTGAACTTTAGTAATGGTTTTGGGGGTAAAAGGAATCTCATCAGGCTCAAATTTTGGTTTACCCATATCCACTTTTACCCAGCCATAATCATCGGTGCTAAGGGTGATAATACCGCTGGCGGTTTCTACTCGAATACGTTGTTTAAATGACAATTTACGCGCCTGCACAAAGCGGGCAAAACATCTAGCGCCATTGCCGCATTGCTGCACTTCACTGCCATCTTTGTTAAAAATACGATAGCGAAAATCGACATCAGGGCGGCTTGGCGGCTCAACAATCAGCAACTGGTCAAAGCCAATGCCTAAGTGTCTATCCCCTAACAACGCTACCAACTCTTTGGTCAAGTGAAGCCGCTGTGTGACCAGGTCAATGACCATAAAGTCATTCCCCAGTCCATGCATTTTGGTAAATTCAATTAACATTGTTATTCCTTAAAATTATTTTGATTTATGCACGCTATCTTATCATGATAGCTGATTTTTTATAAGGTAATTGGGGAACAAAAAAACCTTAGCAAGTCAAGCAAATTTGGGCTCGGTTGCTAAGGTTTTGGTTTCAGTTGCTAAGGTTTTGGGCTCAGAGGGATGAATAAGGCTTAGCATTACCAGCAAACCTTACAGGATAGATTTAATCTACCAATTTTTCGTTTTGCCAAAGGCTCTCAACCGTTTCACGCTCGCGAATGACATGGGCGTGACCATCTTTGACTAAAACTTCACAAGCACGGGGGCGGCTATTGTAATTGCTCGACATGACAAACCCATACGCCCCTGCGCCTGTGATGGCTAGAATATCATTGTCAGCCAACGCTAACACACGGTTTTTTGCCAAAAAATCGCCCGTCTCACAAATCGCCCCAACCATATCCCATACTTTGGCTTCAACCGGTGAGTTCAACTGTGTGGGGATGACCGCCATCTCTGACTGATAAAGTGCCGGACGAATCAAATCATTCATCGCCGCATCGACAATGGCAAAATTTTTGTGTTCGGTAGGTTTTAAAATATCTACGCGGGTCAATAATACGCCTGCATTGGCAACGATGCTACGACCTGGCTCTAAATAGAGGGTTAAGCCTAAAGTTTTCAGTTTTGGTAAGAGTAACTGCGCAAACTGTTGAATACTTGCAACGTCTTCGTCAATATACTGCACACCCAAGCCACCGCCCAAATCAATATGCTCAAGCGCAATACCTTGCTTGGCAAGTGCGTGAATCATCTCAATGACTTTATCCAATGCATCCATAAAGGGCTGAACTTGGGTCAACTGCGAGCCAATATGGCAATCAATACCGACGACTTTTAGATGCGGTAAGTCATGGGCAATTTGGTAGATACGGGGCGCATCTTCATGGGTGATGCCGAATTTATTTTCTTTGAGCCCTGTGGAGATATACGGATGGGTTTGCGCGTCGACATTGGGGTTGACGCGTAGCGAAATTGGCGCTTGCTGCTGTAGTTTGCCTGCCACTGCATTGATACGGTACAGCTCAGCTTCTGATTCGACATTAAAGCAAGCAATCCCTACTTCAAGGGCACTGCGGATATCTTCGGCGGTTTTGCCAAGCCCTGAAAATACGATTTTTTTGGGGTCACCGCCCGCAGCCAAAACCCGCGCAAGCTCGCCCCCTGTGACGATATCAAACCCTGACCCTGCTTTGGCAAGTTGGTTTAATACAGCAAGGTTACTATTGGCTTTTACCGCATAACAAATCTGATGCTCAATTTCAGCAAAACTATTATCATAAGCTTTATAAGCTGCCAAAATCGCCTGCTGACTATACACATAGGTCGGTGTGCCGAATGTCTTTGCGATATCTGCAAGACTGACGCCATCCATCATCAAGGTATTGCCATCATAACTCAGACAGTTGCTTGATTTGACGTGTTCGGTCGGATTGATCGCTAAGCCTGCGGCTGCATCATTAGTAATCATTTTTACCTCCAACCGATCGCACCGATGGCGTAGTCGCTGAGTGAGGCGCTGAATGCGATGTTGGGGTTACATTATTGTCAATCATGATGTTGGGGTCTTGGGTATTGACATCGACTTTGGTATCAGAGGCATTGGCAGTGGTGCTGGTAGGTTTGGCGGCAGCATCGACTACTTGTTGGCTATTGTTGCTGGGTAGGTACAATGCGCCTTTTTGCCCACATCCTGTCAGCACATGGGTTGCCAACATCACCATCAGCACGGCGATTGTTGGGGATAGTTTTGAAATTTGCATGAATGCCCTTAATTTTAAGAATAAAAGTAAGTATAAAAATAAAATTTGCGATGGGGTTATTGTAGCTGTTTTTGCGTTTTATAAGCAATTATCTCACCTTATTTCTCACCTTATTAAAGATGAGCGTTAAATCGATGATTTTTGTTAATTTTCATTTTGTTGACACCCTCATTGTTGTGGTATGCTTTTTCGCTATAGGGGTGACAACAAAAATTTGGCAAAAAATTACCACAATACAATTTTTTTAATCTACAATAAATTACTGAAGGCAAGGATAGCTTAAAATTTAATCCAGTTAGGAAGGCGCTTGATGCAAGGAATGCACAAGATCTTGTCTAAAGGAACAGCCATGCAAAATCCGATATTAGTACTTAATTGTGGGTCTTCGTCAATCAAATACGCGTTATTAAGCAATGACAGCAGCGAGCGCGTTGCCGGTCTTGCGGAAAACTTGGGCTTAGATACGGCACGTATCAAACACACCGACCTCAATGGAGAAAAAGTCGAAATCTCTTTGGCAGGCGCCAATCACCAATGGGCGCTGCAAAAAATATTAGGTTTATTAGCCGCTTACAAACCGGTTGCCGTGGGTCACCGTGTGGTGCATGGGGGACGCGAGTTTTCTCATGCTGAAAAAGTCAATGACCATGTCTTGGCGGAAGTCAAACGGCTAAAAGTATTGGCACCTCTACACAACCCCGCCCATGCCTTAGGTATTGAAGCGGTGGAAAGAATCTACCCAGATTTGCCGCAAGTGGTCGTGTTTGATACCGCCTTTCACCAAACCATGCCCGCCAAAGCCTACCGGTATGCCATTCCAAAAGATTTGTACAATGAGCATTATATCCGTCGCTATGGCTTTCATGGTAGCTCGCACGCCTATGTCAGCCACCGCGCTGACAGCCTAGTCCCTCACAACCAAGCCAATGGTTGGATTACCGTGCATTTGGGCAATGGTTGCTCGTTAACCGCCGTGTATGATGGCAAAAGCTTGGACACCAGCATGGGTCTGACCCCGCTGGAAGGCGTGGTCATGGGTACGCGCAGTGGTGATGTTGACCCAAGTTTGCATATTCATTTACACCGTATTTTGGGCTATAGCCTTGACCAAATTGATACGATTTTGAATAAACAAAGCGGGTTGCTGGGCATTTCAGGTATCTCAAGTGATATGCGCACGGTGGAGCAAGCCGCCAACGAAGGCAACGAAGATGCCAAACTCGCCATCGAAATTTTCTGTTATAAAGCCGCTCGTTATATCGCCTCACTCAGCTGTGCGTTACCGACCTTCACTGGCTTGGTATTTACCGGCGGTATCGGTGAAAACAGCGCCTCAATTCGCCAAAAAATCTTACAAAACTTGCCGCATTTTGGCATCAAAGCGAACCTTGACAAAAATGCCGAACTCTCTCGCGGCGTAGAAGGCAGTTTCCACCAAGCCGACAGCCAACTGCAATTGTGGGTGATTCCGACCGATGAAGAATACCAAATCGCCAAAGAAACCAAAGAAGTCTTGGGTTTATAGACCCTCTCACTCTGATGACCCATCAGGGTTTTTAGTTTGAATAAAACAACAAATAGGAACTATCATGCAAACGATTTTATTTGTGCCTACCAGTAGCGGCATTGGCTTGACCTCAGCTTGTTTGGGTTTTATCCGTGCGCTCGATTATATCGGGCTAAAAGCAGGATTTTTAAAACCTTTTAGCCAAAATATCACTGCCAATCATGAGAGTGATGACAGCTCAAATGTGCTTGTAAAACATGCCTTTAACTTAAACCCGCCACCCTCCATTGACCGTAGCCGCTTAGAGCGCATGATTGGGGATGGTCAGTTAGATGACTTGATGGAAGAAGTGGTTGCCATGCACCAAACATTGGCTGACCAATATGACGTTATCGTCTGTGAAGGTCTGGCTGCTGACAATGATTCAAGTTATGCAGAATTGGTGAATTTAGCCATCGTCAACGCGCTAGATGCCAAAGTCATCTTGGTCAGTAGTGGCGATATTGCAAATCCTGATAGTTTGGCAGATAAGCTAGATATTTTTGCCCGTGATTTTGGCGGCATGGCAAGCGAGCGCACGTTAGGCACGATTTTGATGCGCGTCAAAAACGTGGACAACCACTATGATGAAGCACCCGTCGCCCCGGGTAAAGCCAAAGTTGATTTGGCAGCTGAGCAGTTACAGGCGATTAAATCCCACTCCCCTTATTTTGACTCCGATAAATTTCGCTTGATTGGCGTGGTGCCTTTTAGCAATGCCTTAAGTGTCCCCCGTACCTGGGACGTGGCTCGTGAGCTTGACGCCAAATGGCTCAATGAAGGTGACGCCAAAAACCGCCGTGTGCTCAAGACTTTACTGGTTGCGCGTACCGTTGCCAATATTGGAGATTCTTTTACCCGTGGCAACTTACTGGTGACCGCAGGCGACCGTGATGATTTGATTTTGGCGACTGCGCTTAGCACCATGAATGGTGTGCCGCTAGCAGGTCTTATTCTGACAGGCGGCATCATGCCAAACCAAAAAATTATCAATCTGTGTCGCCCCGCGCTAAAAACGGGGATTCCTGTGATGCTGGTTGACACTGACAGCTTTGATACTGTCATCAAACTTAACCACATCAGCCATGAAATCCCCGCAGATGATACCACTCGCGCCAGTGAAGTCGCCGATTTTGTCGCCGCGCATTTGGATTTGGACTGGATCAAAGCCACTTTTAGTCAAGGTAACAACAACCGCAAACTCTCCCCTGCGGCTTTTCGCTATACCTTGGTCAAAAAAGCCCAAGCTGCCAAAAAAACCATCGTACTGCCTGAAGGCACTGAGCCCCGTACCGTTGAAGCGGCGGTCATCTGTCAAAATCGTGGTATTGCCCATTGTATCTTACTTGCCAAACGCAGTGAGGTCGAAGAGGTTGCCAAGAACTTGGGGCTCACCCTACCTGAAGGCCTGCAGATTCTTGACCCAGAGAATTTGATTGACAAGTACGTCAAACCTATGGTTGAGCGCCGTAAAGGCAAGCTCGATGAACTGCAAGCCCATGAACAACTCAAAGACACCGTCGTGCTGGGTACCATGATGCTGTACTTGGGTGAGGTCGATGGTCTGGTATCTGGCGCCGTGCATACCACCGCCAATACTGTGCGCCCGGCGTTTCAGTTAATTAAAACAGCACCTCAGTACTCGCTGGTATCGTCGATTTTCTTTATGCTATTGCCTGAGCAAGTGGTGGTGTATGGGGACTGTGCCATCAACCCAGACCCTACCGCGGAGCAGCTGGCTGAAATCGCCCTACAATCCGCCCAATCTGCCAAAGCGTTTGGTATCGAACCCAAAGTTGCCATGATTAGTTACTCGACGGGTTCATCAGGTGAAGGCGCAGACGTGGATAAAGTGCGTCAAGCCACCGAAATCGCCAAAGCCAAAGCGGCTGAGATGGGCATGGCTGGTTTACTTATTGACGGTCCGTTACAATATGACGCAGCCAGTGTCGCAAGCGTGGCAAAATCCAAAGCGCCAAATTCTCCAGTGGCAGGTCAAGCCAATGTATTTATCTTCCCAGATTTGAACACAGGTAATACTACCTATAAAGCGGTGCAGCGCTCTGCCAACGTGGTGAGCATCGGTCCTATATTGCAAGGCTTAAATAAGCCTGTGAATGACTTGTCGCGTGGCGCCTTGGTTGAAGATATTGTCTATACCATTGCGGTCACAGCCGTGCAAGCCGCTAGCAGTGAGTTTTAAGCGTTCATGTTTAAAAAAAGGTGAGTGTGACACTCGCCTTTTTGTTGTCTATCGCCATTGCCTGTCACACAGGATATCGGCTTAAATAGCAATGTAAGGCTACTGTTCCACCACTAGGCTAGTGCGCCACAATCTGTTATGCCCAAAAATTGCTTTATGGTAAAATTCTGCACAAAGTGATTTTTGTGCGCAATGTACCAACCGATGAACCGGCAAACCAACCGTAAGATGTGTCAGTGATGATGAAGGATTTTAGTTTTCTTTACCCCAACTTTAAATTAGGCATTTGATTATGACAATGCCTCGCTGTATTCGTGTCTGGTTGGGTGGCTCATTTGATCCGATACATTTGGCGCATTTACAGATGATTGCGCATGTGTACCATGAGCTCATGCGCGCCTTCCCCAACGTTGATATCATCGCCAAATTATTGCCTACCGCAGGTTCGCCCTTAAAAACCAAGCCAACTTCCAACCAGCAGCGCCTTGAAATGCTTGCGCTTGCGATTGACGATGTGCCTTTTTTGTCGATTGATGAAACTGAGCTGCAGTGTCAGCCGCCTGTGTATAGCTTTCATACCTTGAGTGAATTTAAACAGTGTTACCCCAATGACCTACTAATTTTTGTCCTCGGACAAGACAGTGTTGAACAACTTGATAAATGGTATCGCGGCTTTGATCTACTTTCGCTGACCAATCTATGGGTGCTACCCCGTCCTGCCTTGGGCAGCCTTAGCCACAATTTAAGCCACACTTTACACCAAAACTTAAACCAAAATGCTTTGGCCAATACGGATAAACCCCCTAATATAAATATTGATAATCGGCTAGTGCCTTTTATCATTCATTCGCCAAAAGACTTGATAAATCAAACCACTAACCATATTTATATTGATAAGTTTGTCGTGCCTGATATCGCCAGTAGTGATATCAGAGCTTGGCTATACAGCGTAGAAGCTCGGCAACGACAGCAAGCGCGGCTAAGTTTACCGAGGAAAGTTTATCGGTATATTGTTGAGCATCAGTTATATGCCCCAGACGTTTAGCCTGATATTGATTTACATTTTTTGATAACCTGTGCGTTAGATTTTTGTTAAAATAGCGCACTTTTTTTAGGATTGTCATGATCCTATTTTAAGCTACCCTTATAACCCAATCATTATGACCCAATCCATGGAACCCACGCATTTATGACCGATACCCAATTTGCTAGTTTAGTCAATCAACACCCTGCCCACCAACAGTTAACCACCTGCCTTGACATCGTTCAAGATGCCTTGGATGATTTAAAAGCCAAAAACATTACCGTACTCGATGTTGCTGATATGACTGAAGTCATGGAGCGTATCGTGATTGCCGAAGGGACATCTACCCGCCACCTTAAAGCGGTTGCCGACCATGTCGCGATGAAAGCGAAGCAAGCAGGATTTAATCCGATTGGTGTGGAAGGTCAAGGCACCAGTGATTGGACCTTGATTGATTTGGGCGCTGTGGTGGTGCATGTGATGATGCCACAAGCCCGCACGTTTTATGACCTAGAAGGCTTATGGCAAGGTCAATCGCAGCGCGAGCGTATCGAGAAAACCGCTTAATTTCTAATTCAAATTTAGCCAAAATTAAGCTCAAAGGTTCTAGCATGGTTCAATGTTAGAACCTTTTTTGCTTAAACTAAGTAGAAATATCTATACAGATTTTTTATCTAATTTTTTAAGCCATTTTTTCCTAATGATTCAAACTCCTTGTTTGTACGCCCCGAATTTTAATAAAATTTTGTCCTAGAATTACGCCTTATCTTAAGTTATTGCATTTAAATTCAGCAGTGTAAAATTCGCTAAAATCAAATTAATTTATCAACCATAGTTCTATTTTATCTACAATAATCGATTAATATTCTGTATAATGGGATTTAAACCAATCATTTAGAGACAATTATCGTGTATTGGAATGTTTAAATGGCACATATCTTTGATTTATCACATTACGACATTTATCGACTGCAATCCATTGATCCCATTTTTAGCGATGACTGGCGTCAAAATCTCTGTGATATTTTTCCTAAACTTGATAAGGAAAGTCAAAATAGCGTTTTTCGACAACTATTGGTACCCCGCGGTATCATGTATGATAAAACCAGCAAGAAATTTTTAGCCCAGCGTCCAATCTCATTATCTGATACCTTAGCCCTCACGTCCTCTAGCAATGATAAAGTCATGATGATGGCGAATCATATGCTCAAATTCCTAAAAGCAACGACCCAAGGTGTTAGCATCTTAGAGCTTGCAGATAAAATATAAGCGATGCTCGATCATTTTGACAGCATTGAACTATATGATGCCAAAAATGAGCATCACCTTGCCAAAAAAATTCGCCAAGCATTTTTGTATGATTTATCGCATTGGATTGACAATATTGAAATATCGCTGGCGCCAGGGCTACGCAACTTGACTCCCGATATGATTCGCGCTTATTTTAAATCAGTATTTTTAAAGCATCAGATTCAAGGCTGGGAGTTTCGAAGCTGGGATGGTCAAGATATGCAAGAATTATCTTCTGAGCGCTTCCCTGTTTTTTTACAGCAAGAGGCGGTAGTGCGGCGTTATGTGGTGGTTGAAACGCCAAAGTATTGGTTCCTGATCGGCCCAACACGCTTAGCCAATCAAAATCCTTTTTCATTCCGCCGTTTTTTATTCGAAGACAGTGATGTTTCGGGTCAGTATATCTACTTAACCCATTTCGTCGTCGAGCGTGAGGAGGTTAATCTGCCTGCCAATAAAGCTAATATACTGATGCAATTGTCGCGTATGTATACACTCGAGCGAAGCGTCAATGAAGCAGTAAAAATCTTTATCAATAGTTCTAAAGATTTGTTAATTCGCTATATTTATCCATTAATTCGTAAACCGTTAGCTACCGATGGACGTCCGATTGAAGCTATTATTGAAGAGCGGATGCAAAACTTTGAAAAACAATTTTCTATATTAATTTTAAATAAACTACCGCGTATTTTTGATATAGCGCTCAAAGACATCAATGACCTTGAGTTTTTTTACTATCACTTAGATTGGTTAATTGCCAACGTGACCAACTGCTTACGGGATTTTTGTCTACAGCCGCTTGCTAGCTTTTCATTGGTTGCAAAACGTACCACATTAAGATTGGTATCGATGCGTATGCTCACCCATCGGATCCGAAATTATCTCAATGATGTGACCATTGAGGCCGAGCAAAAACAAAAATTGTTTATGGCACCGATGCAGTATCTGGATAAACAGCTTACAGAAGTAGAAGAAGAACAATCGACCATTGATATTTTGACAGAGGAAGTACTGTACTATCAAAAACAAGTTGAAACGTCGGGCTTTTTACGTAGGCTGATTACACCAAAAGCGCCCAAATATAGCTTGGAAGAACTCACCCAATATCGTCATCAACTCAATGAAAACTTCTTTATGTCAATTATTCGTTTGGCTAAGGATCAAAAACAGCTGATTGTTTATCCAGAGTTCGAGTGTAATATTATCATTGACGAAAATTTCCGCCACTATGCCTTTATTGATGGTGAGCTTGGACTAACACGTTTACCTAAGCTACTTTGTCTGCCAGAAAAACGTGACAGCTTTGATTTTCAAACGGTACGTCAACAAATCAATGCCGATGTGTTCCGCACAAATCAAGAATGGGGCTAATCATCCACATATCTATCCTCTTATCGATTGGTAAAACAACAAAAGCTAGCAAATTTGCTAGCTTTTGTTGTTTAGGCTAACGTAGCCGTTTGCTGACGTTGATGGTTTTTCATCCAAAGATTGATACCGATAAGGATAACAATATAGCCGATTTGTGCCAAAAATGTCTGTAGCGTTGGGTAAAATCCCAACGATTCAATCGCTGGCAAGCCGCTCATGGCGGTCATCGGTAGATACCCTGTCAATTGCAGCGCGTGCAAACTAACGCCTAAAATCTTAAAGCCCAGTAGGTAAATCACCCAAGTTAAGACTTTAAACAACTGTGGAATCGGTAATTTAACCGAGGTTTTTAGCATCACCCAAGCCACTGCTGCCAGTGCTACAAGCGCCAAACCAATCCCGGTTAAAAAATTACTCATGCTGATATTGGGTAATATACCGACATAAAACAATATGGTCTCTGCGCCTTCTCGAAATACGGATAAAAAGCTCAATCCAAATAACGACACAAAGCTACCTGCCGTCATGGCTTGTCCCATATGGCGCTTGATATAAGCGTTCCATGATTGGACGGATGATTTGCTATGCAGCCACGCCCCGATGCCGATCATCATAATGACCGCAACGATGCCGATGACGCCTTCAAACATCTCACGATTGGCGGCAGAAGTCACCGCAGGGAATAATAGCTGTAATGCCATCGCGCCTGCGATACTGGCAAGTAAGCCAAAAGCGACACCAGCATACACCCATTTTTTGGCTTTGACTTGTTTGGCAGCGGTTAAAGCCGATAATAGCGAGATGACAATCAATAAGGCTTCCAACCCTTCTCGAAGCAATATCAGCATCGAGTCAACCGCGGTGTATTGGGCTGTTGGATTGATTGCCGCCAATTCATTGATAATCGATTGCAATGTTTGCTGCTGTTTAAGGTCTTGCCCCTTCGCCATGGCTAGCGGAATTTGACTTTCCACTCGATTATATAAACTGGGGTTACGCGTGCTGACATCGCCTTCCACCATTGGCCAAATACTAATAAACTCGCCTAACTTGGCTTGACCAGTCGCTTCATCGTTTGTTTTAAACGCCTGTAAACCATCGCGCAGTAACTGGATACTATCCGCCAAGGTGACAGTTTGTGTGGTTTGTACAGCAGCTACGTCACCCTTGTTATAACTGTCAATGGCATCTTTTAGGGCGGCAGATTGGGTTTTGATTTGCGCCATATTGATGGGTTGGGTTTCAATTGCCACTCGCATCAGCGCCATGGATGTTTCGATTTTGCCGTAGTGCCCCATACTGGTATTGCGTACGACCCGCTCATTACCTAGCCAAACTGCATTAAACTGGTTGTAAGCCGCCCGTAACGCTTCGACATCTGTCGCTGCTGCCCGTTGTATGACTTGATTAAGATTGTCATACGCCGGTACCATTTTTTTGGCAAACTCTTTTCGCTTCGCGGTGTAATCTACAGGATTTTGTTCTTTTTCAAAGGCATATAACGCATTTGACACGGCTGATAAATTGGCTTCTGTGGGATTGCTGATTGCTTGTTCAATCGCTTGGCTTGTCTGTTGCCCAAGCGTGGAATTTTTTGCCGCTGCATCTATGGCATCAAAGGCTGTTTGAATTTGCGCAAGGGTATCCTTGGCTTTTGGGATATCATTGGCTTTAATTGCCGCCATCGCGTCTGATAGGTTGATAAAAATAGGGCTTAAATTCAGCTTTTTGCTGGCTGATTGACTGGCTTGTTGCGTCGCTATCTGGGCGCTTGCAGGCGTTGGTTGCTGCGCTTGTAAGCCTTGAGTGGTGATGAGCAGCGAACTTGCTAGGCCAAAACTTAGCAAGGTTTTTTGGGTGATGTTTATCATGAGTAACTTTTTAACCGTCTATTTTTAAGCTTGTGTTTTGAATCGTCTATTTTTAACTGATGCAGGTTGCATTTTAACTTTAAGCTTCAAATAATGCTTGTCCAATGTAGCCACCTTGCGGGATACCACCGAAGCAAGCAAATAGCCCACTGCCAATGTGGGTGGCGTATTCATTCATTTTATCAAGACGACCTAGGGCATTTTGGATGATGATAAATTGCTCGGGCGATTTTTGGAATGAAATAAACAGCAGCCCTGAATCAAACTGCCCCGTGGCTGGGTTAATGCCGCTACTGTAAGAATACGAACGGCGTAGCATCTCCACGCCTGTGCGTTTTGCCAGTCCCATGTGGGAAATTTCAGGTATCACTGCTTTACCCTGCGCGTCTTTGGCATGCACATCAAAGGTGTCAAATTCGCCTTTTTGTCCAATCGCCGCGCCGCTATCACGATGTCGACCAAAGGTATCTTCTTGACCTTTAAGCGAGGTGCGATCCCAAGTTTCAAGATGCATCTGAATGACGCGGGTGACCAAATAAGTGCCGCCTTTCATCCAATCAGGCGCGTCCGCCCATAAGTTTTTGTCCGCAGCTTTGATGGTGCTTTGGTTGGCAGTGCCGTCTTTAAAACCGAATAAATTACGGGGAGTATGGTTGCCGGTATCAAACCCAACAAAACCTGACTGACTCCAACGCATGGTAATATTAGAACGCGCTTGGCGAACCAGTTGCCGTACCGCGTGGAACGCCACTTGGGCATCTTCGGCGCAGGCTTGAATACAGATATCACCCCCCGTCAAATTTTCTCGTAATTGATCGCGCGGGAACTTGGGCAAGTCTTGGAATTCTTTGGGCTGCTTATGGGTAAGTCCCATTTTTTTTAGAAAACTTGGGCTAATCCCAAAGGTCAACGTCAATCCGTACGCGCCCATACTGTCTGCTTCGCCTGTGTCGGTTGGGGGCACAAACGGGTTTTTTTCGTACGCTTTGATGTTTTTACCTTGCGTCAAATTGGCTGCATACGTTGTCCAGTCTTTGAACATCTGTTTGACATCGTCGAGCTTGTCGGTATGTAAATCCATCACCAAAAAATAAATATTACGCTGTGACGGCGTGGTAATGCCTGCTTGGTGTTCGCCATAAAAATCATATTTGACATCCGCAAAACTATTTTTGGTAGTATTGGCATCACTACCGGCATGTTTAGGATTTTCGTTTTTATCGCTATCTTTGGACTGATTACTATCCAAAGCTTGCAAGTTAGGTAAGTTTTCACTTGGTTTTTGCTGACAGGCTGATACAGCTAAACCTGCGCCTGCGACACTGAGCGCACCAAATTGGCGTAAAAAACTGCGACGATTGGACGTTTTTAATCCCACCCCTGTTTCTTGCGCTTGCTTATCTAATTTACTATGTTTCATACTGCCCCTAACACCGTACTGACCTTTTTATGCCACCCTAAAACTGTAAAGTGAAGCAATTTTTTGCTTCACCTTTGACTTATTGCAATACAATGCCCATCTGCGCTAAGGGTTCACCGAGTTTATTCACCGCTTCGGCTAGCGCTTTGGTATCTGCAGGCGTTAACTCTTTATAGGATTTATAGTCTTGTTGCCCGACTTGGTGTTTGGCAAGTAGTTGGTTGACTGCGCCAAATTTTTGCTCAAGCTCCGTGACTAACGCTGGGTTTTTGGCTTGGATTTTTGGTTTTAAAATGGCAAATATTTTCTCGGCGCCTTCAATATTGGCTTTAAAATCATACAAGTCTGTATGCGAAAAAATTTCTTCTTCTCCGGTGATTTTGCTCGTTGACACTTCATTGAGCAAATCTACTGAACCTTGCACCATCAAGTCGCCTGTCACCTCTGCCGTCGGAATTTTGGCATGCAATTCTTTGACATCTGCAATCAGTTGCTTGCCCAGTTGTTCGGTGCCTTTGGTGGTGTTTTGTGTCCACAAGATTTTTTCAATCGCATGGAACCCTGTCCATACTTCATTGGGCTCAAGATCGGCTTCACGGTTATCGATACGCGGGTCAAGGTCGCCAAAACTTTCAGCAATCGGCTCTGAGCGCTCAAAATACATGCGCGCTTTTGGATATAATGCCTTCGCCTCTTCTAATTTACCCGCTTCAAGCAGTGCAACAAATTTTTGGGTATCGACAAGCAAGCTATCAATTTGGGTTTGTACCCAAGCTTTGTATTCCGCCGTTTCTTTACTCATATCCACTGAGCTCTGCGCTGACGCTGTGACTGCAGAAGCATTGCTCGTTGCAGGCGCTGTTGCGGCACTACTTGCAGCAGGTGCTACGTCGGTTTTTTGCTCGGTTTTTTGGCAAGCCGTCAAGATTAATGCAGATATCGTCAGGGGTAATATTGATAAAGTAAAAGTACGGCTCAACATAAAACATCCTTAAAAGTAAACACGAATAAATAATAAAAAAAATAATGACAATTTGCGAATTATAGTGTAAATGAGAATCGTTATCAATATTTATTTTACTTTGATTGTGCTTAGAAGTTTAGGCAAAAAAATACCCCGCAGCAGCAAAGTAGCGAGGTATTGTGATTGACTAAATGACGCGCAGATCGCCTAATAACAAAATAACCTAGCCGAATTTACCCGTGATGTATTCTTCAGTTTCTTTACGGTCTGGGTTTGTGAACATTTTATCAGTATCCCCCATTTCCATCATTTCGCCCAAGTACATAAACGCGGTATAGTCAGACACCCGTGCCGCTTGCTGCATGTTGTGAGTGACGATGGCGATGGTGTAATCATTTTTTAAATCTGAAATCAAATCTTCAATTGAGCCTGTTGAGATAGGGTCAAGTGCCGAGGTGGGTTCGTCTAGTAGCAATACTTCAGGACGGGTTGCCACACCGCGGGCGATACACAGACGCTGCTGCTGACCACCCGACAATGACAGACCCGATGCTTTAAGTTTATCTTTGACTTCAGTCCACAGTGCCGATTTTTTGAGCGCCCATTCAACGCGCTCGTCTAGTTCAGCGCGGCTTAAGCTTTCGTACAGACGCACACCGAATGCCACGTTGTCATAAATTGACATCGGAAATGGCGTTGGTTTTTGGAACACCATACCCACGCGAGCGCGCAGCAAGTTGACGTCCACGGATTTATCCAAGATGTTTTGTCCATCTAGGTTGATTTCGCCCGTGGCACTCATGCCTGGGTATAGGTCATACATACGGTTGAAAGTACGCAGTAACGTTGATTTACCACAGCCTGAAGGTCCGATAAACGCGGTAACTTTTTTGTCAGCGATATCGATGTTGATATTTTTAAGGGCTAAAAATTTACCGTAATAAAACTCTAGATTACGAATTTGCATTTTTGCGGTCATGATGAATACCTTAATAAAATTTGTTTAATACTAGCAAATAGCTCTAATCTTCTATTGATCATCAATGTGATGATTGCTCTTTACCACTGAGCGCACGTGCCAAAATATTCAACGTTAATACTGCCAGAGTGATAAGTAACGCACCTGCCCAAGCCAATTGGTTTGAAATAGGGTATGGCTGGCTGGCGTATTGATAAATCACGTTTGGTAAGTTGGCAATGGGTTGACCCATATCGGTACTAAAGAATTGGTTATTGAGCGCGGTAAATAGTAACGGCGCGGTCTCACCCGAGATACGCGCAAATGCCAGTAAGATACCTGTTAATACCCCAGTTTTGGCAGCACGTAAAGTAACCGATGTTACCAGTTTCCATTTTGGCGTCCCTAACGCATAAGCCGCTTCACGCAATGTATTGGGGATTAGACGCAGCATATTTTCAGTGGTACGTACCACCACAGGAATAACCAATAGCGCTAAAGCCATTGCACCTGCCCAACCTGAGAAGTTACGGCCTTGTACCATCAACGCAAAAATAAATAGACCAATCACAATGGAGGGTGCGGATAGCAAAATGTCGTTCATAAAACGGGTGACTTTACCAAGCCAGCTGTTTTCGGCAAATTCAGCAAGATAAATACCTGCCATCACACCAATCGGTGTGCCGACTACAAGCCCTAATCCTGTCACCATGATTGAGCCGATAATCGCATTGCGAAGACCGCCAATTTCGTTTGGCGATGGGGTGTCTTGAGTAAAAATGGGCATGGTCAATAACGCATGCGAGCCTGATAAAAACAATTTGAATAAAATTAAACCTAAGAAGGTCAAGCCAAATACAATGGACAAACCGGCAAATATCAGTCCTAAAGCATTGCTTAGACGGCGGCGTTTGTAAATGGCGTTATTACGATTCATGTTGATAGTAGTCATAGTATTTCCCAGCGTCCTTATTTCGTACCCGCATTTTTATCCATACGACTGAGCATCAATTTTGAAATCACCAGTACAATAAAGGTAATGATAAATAGTAAGAAACCTAAATGTAATAGCGATGATTGGTGCAAGCCTTCAGACTCTGCAAATTCATTTGCCAATGCCGAAGTGATTGACACCCCTGACTGGAACAAACTTGGACTGACGTTATAAGCGTTACCAATAACAAAGGTGACTGCCATCGTTTCACCCAATGCGCGACCCAATCCCAAAATGATACCGCCCATCACACCGGCTTTGGTATAAGGCAACACCACGTATCGCATCACTTCCCAAGTGGTTGAACCCAAACCATAGGCAGATTCTTTAAGCATTTTTGGCGTAATGGAGAAAACATCACGCATGACCGATGCAATAAACGGGATAATCATGACTGCCAAAATCAAACTTGCGGTGAACAGACCAATACCCATCGGTGCACCTTGGAATAAACGACCCACATAAGGCACATCACCCAAATGGTCAATCAGCCAAGGCTGGATATGTTCTGAAAACCAAGGCGCAAATACGAAAAATCCCCACATACCATAGATAATTGAAGGGATACCTGCTAACAACTCAATGGCAATACCCAAAGGACGTTTTAAAAAATTGGGGCAAAGCTCTGTCAAAAACATGGCAATACCAAAACTTACAGGAACCGCAATCAAAATGGCAATGACAGAAGTCACCAACGTACCAT
This sequence comes from Moraxella sp. 179-F 1C4 NHS, assembly GCF_045370505.1. NCBI lineage: Bacteria > Pseudomonadati > Pseudomonadota > Gammaproteobacteria > Moraxellales > Moraxellaceae > Moraxella > Moraxella sp. 179-F 1C4 NHS. The sequence continues at coordinate 29,620 of NZ_JBIQEC010000001.1, forward strand.
AAATTGGTGCCAGTGCGCCGTATACATCCATCCCTGTATCCCAGTCTTTACTGGTATAAAAGTTAATGCCAAACGCTTTCATACTTGGCAATGCGCCAAGAAATAATGAGATTAAGATACCACCTAACAACAAAAGCACGATAAACGCAAAAAGACGAGTCGCGTTGACAAACAACCAGTCTAATTGTTTTTGCTTTGCGAGTTTTGCGTGTAAATCCGACATAAGAACCCAGCCATCAAAAAATAGTTTTAGTTTACTAATTCTAGAAATTTGAAAAAAAAACGTAGAGCATTAACTAGTTTATTGCTCTACGTATCGTTTGACATGCCTAACCCTGTTAACTGTTAACCATCATCATGAGATTATTTTGCCGCTGACGCAGTTGCCGTGGCAGCATCTGAGCTAAATAGTGGCTTACCATCAGCCCCTACAACTTTTTTCCACTCTTCGCGGAAGATAGCTTTGCTTTCTGCTGAGAATGGTACAAAGTCCAATGATTTTGCTAGTTCATCACCGCTTGAATACGCCCAGTCAAAGAATTTAAGGGTATTTTTGACGTTTTCTGGGTTGGTTGGTTTAGTATGGACTAAGATGAAGGTTGCCGCAGAGATTGGCCAGGCATTTGGGTCTGCTTGGTTAGTCAATACGATGTTAAAGCCTGGTGTACCTTTCCAATCTGCATTACCTGCAGCGGCAAAGCTTTCAGCCGATGGTTGTACAAAGTTGCCCGCCGCGTTTTTAAGCTGTGTATGCGACATTTTGTTTTGTTTTGCGTAAGCGTACTCAACATAACCGATTGAGTTTTTGGCACGAGCGACGTTACTTGCCACGCCTTCGTTACCTTTACCACCTGCACCTGTCGCAGCGGTTGGCCATTTAATGGATTTATCTACACCTGGACCTGCTTTCCATTCTGGTGATACAGCGGCTAAGTAGCTTGCAAAGTTAAAGGTTGTACCTGAACCGTCAGAACGGAAAATCGTGGTGATTGGCGCATCTGGTAGGGTCACACCTGCATTTAATGCGGTAATCGCTGGGTCATTCCATTTAGTGATTTTACCCAAGTAGATATTGGCAAGGGTGGCACCGTCTAGTTTTAATTGACCGGGTGCAACACCATCGATGTTAACAACCGGTACAACACCACCGATAACGGTTGGGAACTGGATTAAACCGCTTTTATCCAACTCTTCTTTGCTTAAAGGCGCATCCGACGCACCAAAGTCAACGGTATTGGCTTGGATTTGTTTGATACCACCTGATGAACCGATTGATTGGTAATTTACTTGACCGCCAGTGGCGTTTTTGAACTCACCTGCCCATTTAGCATAGATAGGTTGTGGGAAAGATGCGCCTGCACCTGTGATGGTAAATACGGCGTTTTTGTTGCTACCTGTAGCGCCTGTAGTCGCAGTGCTTGACGTTGCTGAGGCACCCGCTGCTTGATTGTCTGCTTGTTTGTTACCACAAGCGGTTAATGCTAAGGTCGATGCTACGACAATACTTAATAATGAATAACGCATGGATAGCTCCTAAAAACCTTTTCTGAGTTTACAATGAAACTGCCTTTATGAAAAAATGTCACCAACGGTACGATTTAACTTTTTTGGTTATTTTCACTAGGATAGCTCAAAGCTGATATAGCTCAATGCTGACCGATTTAACTGTCATGATAGTAACCATAATTCGGTTTGTATAAAAATTGTGTATATGATTACAAAGAAATGTGACAGTATCATGACAATTTGATGACTGACCGATTGCGCACGTTATAAGTAGATTAGATAAGTGCATTTAACTCACTTATCAATTCGCAAAGCCTTTAAAAGCTTTGCGACTTTTAGCGGTGCATGGGAAAGAAGCGATTAACCATTTAACAGCTTCCTAACTTAACAGCTTCTTAACTTAGTAGCTTAAGACTATAAAAACCAATGGCAGTCGCAACCAAGGTTAAAAGCACATGGATGCCAATCAAGGCGACACCTTGCCATACCTTGCCGGTATTCAACAAAGTAAACACTTCGGCACTAAAGGTACTAAACGTTGTCAGTCCCCCCAAAAACCCGGTGGTGATAAACAGTCGTAAATTTGGGTGCATCTTTTGGGTGAGTATCAAGGCAAATCCCATCAACAGCCCGCCTAGTACATTGGCAAATAGTGTGCCATAGGGCAACCAAGGATGTCCGCTATTGATTCTCGATAACCACCAGCGCAGCATTGCCCCCAATGCCGCCCCCAGTCCTATCCACAGCCATGGCATCTTCAAGTCCTTGTAGATGATTATGGGTTAGCTGGATTGACAGCAGGCAGCGTTGTCATATCCCAACGCGGCAAGCAGCTAACCGCTAGCTCATCCTGTTGACCGGCATTCAAGCGCTGCCAACCAGCGAAAGCAATCATGGCGCCATTGTCAGTACACAAGGCAGGCGGTGCATAATGCACAGTGGCATTGATTTTGGCTAATGCCTCAGCTAGCGATTCTCGTAGTTGTTGATTGGCACTCACCCCACCTGCTATCACCAAACGTTTCATGCCCGTTTGCTGCAAGGCTTTGACGCATTTTTTCACCAACGTATCGACCATCGCATATTGAAAACTCGCTGCAATATCGGCGCGCGTCTGGGCATGCTCAGGATTATGGCTATCGGTTGGATGGTCTTTAATCAAATTATGCACGGCGGTTTTCATACCACTAAAAGAAAAATCCAATCCTTTGCCCAACATCGGGCGCGGTAATTCATAGGCTAATGGATTGCCTGTTTGTGCCAAGCGTGCGATATTAGGTCCACCAGGATAAGGTAACTCTAGCATTTTAGCGGCTTTATCAAAGCATTCGCCCGCGGCATCATCAATCGACTCACCCAATATTTCATATTGCCCGATGCCTTTGACGGCTACCAACATGGTATGTCCACCCGACACGAGCAACGCGACAAACGGAAAATCGGGCGGATTGGCGCCCAATAGCGGCGCAAGTAAGTGTCCTTCCATGTGATGTACGCCAATCGCAGGAATATCAAGCGCCATCGCCAAACTGCGCCCAAATAATGCCCCAGTCATCAACGCGCCCACCAGTCCAGGACCTTTGGTAAAGGCAATTGCATCGATATCGGTTTTTTTGAGTTGGCAGTCATCCAGGAGTTGCTGCAACAAGGGCACTAATTTACGGATGTGATCGCGGCTTGCAAGTTCAGGGACTACCCCGCCATACGTCGCATGTAGCGCGATTTGACTGTATAGCACTTGCCCGACCAAACCTTGATTGGGTTGGTGACGTTGGTCACTATCAAAAATGGCTAATCCCGTTTCATCGCAGGATGTTTCCAGTCCTAGCACACGCATGGTATTTCCTTAAACGATAAATAAACGTCAACATACCGATGGCAACTTAGTTATTTTTTGCCATCATTGATGATTTTGACAGGAATGGTTAACCCTTTGGCAAAGGGCTCGGCAAAGACGTAAGTGTATTGGCTCGGAGCAATTTGCTGGGTGGTATGGATGACAAACGCGCTGTTTTTACCAGCTGTGAGTTCATGTGACACATACGCAGTACCCAGCTGGTCGAGCACTTTGGATAAGACTTCATTGACTGCCATACCCACCGTTAAGTTGTAGCGGGAGGTTTCATTATCCACATGATACATTTCGGCATACGCTTTGACAGGCTCGCTATCGAGCTCAAAGGGATATTTAAAGCTAGCCTTATCGACTGGCTTAACGCCCGAATCCACCAATGCCCAGTTAATTTGTTTGGGCGCACCGTTTTGGGCGGTTTGGGGAGATACGGTACTGGCGACAGCTACACTGGCAACGTGATGCGGACTTTGAACGCTAGCCACTGTGGCGCTTACTGTGGCACTTGCTGTGCTGTTTTGCTCTGGCTTGTTATCACTGGCAGGTTGACAAGCCGAGAGTAACACCCCACCCATCAGCAAACTTGATATTATAACTGCTTGTTTCATTGGCACGCCTCCAATACATCCAAACTCTTTATTTAGCTTAGCCTAACTTAGCCTAACTTAGGCAGTGACGCCCCCATCACTGATGGGCTGATAAGAAAGATGACGATTGATGCGTTTTTCTGCCAATCGAAACATCCCAATCAATAGCCAAGACAATAACAAATAAATGATACCTGAGGCAAAGAACAACTCAAAAACGGTATAAGTTTTTGACATAATCGTCGTTGCCACACCGGTGATATCCATCAAAGTGATGGTCGATGCCAGCGCACTGCCTTTGAGCATAAAAATCACTTCATTGCCATACGCCGGCAGCATGATGCCAAAGGCACGAGGAAAAATAATTCGGCGCAATTTTTGGCTATACGACATGCCAATGGCGTCGGCAGCTTCATTCTCGCCTTTGGGGATGGACTTGATAGCACCGCGGATGATTTCTGCGGTATAAGCTGCGGTATTGAGGGTAAAAGCGATGATAGCGCACCAAAATGGACTCGCTAACACACCCGATTTCCACAGCACAGACTCGGTCACCCATTTAAATTGTGACAAGCCATAATAAATCAAAAAGATTTGCACCAGTAGCGGCGTACCACGAAAAAAGAAAATATATGCAAACGGCAATGCCTGCACCCAAGGTTTTTTCGACAGCCTAGCCAGTGCTAGCGGCACTGCCAACATAAACCCCAATAAACCCGACAACACCACAAGCTCAATGGTGATAATACTGCCTTGCAGCAGTTTTGGGATACTATCAATAATAATTTGCCAATTCCAGTTCATTGATGAATCCCCTATTTTGCCATGCCGATTTTTTGCAGGCGTTTTGCATAACGCTCTGCTGGGTTATTGACCCATTCTAGCCACATAATCACACCGGTGATGATGACGGTCAGACTCAAGTACAACAAGGCTGCTGCCATATAAAAAGTAAACGGGCTTTGCGTGGAAGTCGCTGCCGTTTTGGCGTGGCGCATGATATCTTCAAGCCCGACCACAGAAACCAACGCAGTATCTTTGAGCAGTACCAAAAACAAATTACCCAGTCCTGGCAGTGCAATACGCCACACTTGTGGCAACGTCACTCGCCAAAGGATTTGAAATTTTTTCATGCCAATCGCTTGCGCTGCTTCGGCTTGACCTTTTGGAATCTCTTGAAATGCCATACGAAAAGTTTCGGTCGCATACGCACCAAATGCTACAGAAAGCGCCGTAACCCCCGCCCAGAACGGACTGACATCCACATATCCCGTATTGCCAAATTGCGATAGAATGAGCCCCATCAACATCGAGCCGCCAAAGTAAATAAACATGACTGACAGCAGTTCTGGAATACCACGGATAATCGTGGTGTAAGCGGTGGCGATGGCGTTGAGCACTTTAAACCGTGACATCTTAGCGGTCGCGCCCAATAATCCCAAAATCAGCCCAATAACCAAACTAGTCAATGCCAGTTTGATGGTGACCCAAGCGCCACTTAATAATAGCTGCCCAAAACCTTGTAGATCTAACACAATATCGATACCCTGTCTTTTTAACTCTGTTTGTTGACCTATTACCCAAAAAATGCTTAAAACGCAGTTTTACCGTCGCATAGACAAAAGGTGATAACAGATATAACCTTTCGCTTTGTTTTTTGCAGGGTGCAATTTTACGTGATTGCCCTATCAAAAACCATCAAAAAAACAAAAAACTGAGTGACTTTTCACCCAGTTTTTGACTGAACCCAAGCGCTTGGTTAAGTTATTTGCTAGTACTTGCCACAGTCGTCGTGGTCGTTGTAGTACTAGAGACCGTGACTGCCACGCTGCTTGCCGCCGCTGTTGTGGTGGTTGCACTGCCAAAATATTGGTTATAGATTTTGTCATACGTGCCATTTGATTTTAACGTGGCAATCGCTTTGTTAAATTCTAAACGCAGTGGGTCACCTTTACGGACGATGATACCCATTTTGTCATTAACATCAATCTCTTTACCTTTGATTTCAAACCCTTTACCTTCTGGCGTGGTCAGCCAATAAGCGGCCGGGGCTTTATCCGAAATCATCAGATCCGAACGCCCTGCTGCCAAGTCCATAAAAGCATTGTCCAAACCTTCATACAGGTTTAGCTGGGCTTTTGGGTGATTTTTTTCCATCCACTGGGTCGATAGCGTTGAACGCTGCGCCGCAACTGTATGGCTGTCAATTTGGGCAGGGTCATCCGGATTGATAGGACTACCTTGTTTGGTCAAAAATACCAATGTATTGGTAAAATAGGGGTCGGTAAAATCGACCTGCGCTTGACGCTCTGGGGTGATAGACATGGCATCAATTACCACGTCATATTTTTTTGCCATCAAGCCTGGTAATAAACCATCCCAATCTTGTGGCTTGATTTCACAGTTGGCTTTCATTTCTGCACATAAGGCCCGAATAAAATCCACATCAAAACCTGTCAAACTGCCATCCGCTTTGGTGATGCTAAAGGGTTTATAGGTGCCTTCGGTGGCGATGCGAATGGTTTTGCCTGCCATACTGCTCGATGTCTCAGTGCTGCTACTGGCCGTTGTAGAAGCGGCTGTGCTACCCGTTGTTGCCGCCGTTTTTTCTGCAGGTTTTTGACAACCCACTAGCGCTAGACCTGCCACTGCCAAGCTACCCAATAATGAAATATTTGCTTTCACCTGATACTCCTAATTTTTAACGTCTAACACATGACAAAATTTTACTTGTGAGTTGTAAGAAAACGAACACTTAATCAGTTATTTAACGGCTTATTTCGGCAAATCTGCAAAATATTTTTGGCTGATTTTATCGTAAGTACCATTGGCTTTTAGCGCCGCCAGTGCGGTGTTGAATTTGCCAATCAATGGATCATTTTGACGAAGGGCAATGGCAATTTTGTCATCAATATTGATTGGTTGACCTTTGACTTCAAAGCTTTGACCTTTGGCGGTTTTTAACCATGATAAGGCTGGGGCACTGTCAGAAATCATCAAATCCGTACGACCCGATTCTAGGTCAAGATAGGCATTATCTTGGGTGTCATACAGTTTTGGGGTGGCTTTTGGGAAGTTTTTGGCTAAGTACTCAGCTGCGGTCGTTGAACGCTGCGCACCCACTGATTTGCCTGCTAGGTCATCAGCACCTTTGTCTACCCCTTTTTTGCCAATCACAACGAGGTTATTGGTAAAGTATGGGTCGCTAAATGCCACCACTTGGCGACGCTCTGCGGTGTCTGACATCCCCGCCATGATGGCATGGTATTTTTGTGCTTGTAGTCCTGGAATGAGACCATCCCAATCTTGGGAAATCACTTCACATTTTAGTTTGGCTTCACTACATAACGCATCTGCCAAATCAATCTCAAAGCCGATTAATTTGCCATTGGCATCTTTATAACTAAAGGGGACAAAGCTTGATTCGGTAGCGATACGAATCTGTGGCATATCTGCGTTTGCTGCCGTGGTAGCGTTACTTGCTGCTGCCGTGTCTGCCGGTTTTTCCGCAGGTTTTTGACAGGCAGTTACCCCCATCAAAATGGCTAACGACGATACACCCAAAACCGATAACTGTTTCATAACAACACCTTTTGTCAAAATTTGAGGGTCACCCACATCTATTGTGTAAATTTTAAAACGATCGATACAACGTCAATTAATTACCAAAATGTTGCTTTTGTAATTTTGCCAACTCGCCATTACTTTGTAGTGCATCTAAGGCTTTATCAAATTCTGCTTTTAGTGGATCGCCTTTACGAATGGCCATTGCGATGTTGTCACCATTATCCATCTCACTGCCTACGAGTTGGTAGTTGCTGTTTTGTTTTAGCCATTCGCTAGCGGTTACTTTCTCAGACAGCACTGAATCGATACGACCTGATTTTAGGTCAATATAGGCGTTGTCATAGTTGTCATACAATTTGATTTCGTTGGTTTTGCTCAGTTTATCTTGAAGGTACTGTGCCATGGTGGTTGAGCGTTGACCGCCGATTTTTAGCCCTGAAATCGCTTGTGGGTTGAATTTGCCACCTTTGGCAGCGACCCAAACCATGGTGTTTTTAAAATAAGGCGTGGTGAAATCCACTTGCGCTGAACGCTCTGGGGTAATTGACATACCCGCGGCAACCGCGTCGTATTTTCTCGCCATCAAGCCTGGCAAAATACCGTCCCAATCTTGCGCTACGATTTCGCAGTCGAGTTTCGCTTGGGCACACACGGCTTTGGCAACATCCACGTCATAACCGCCTAATGTGCCATCGGCATTGGTGTAGTTAAATGGTTTGTAGGCGCCTTCAGTGGCAATACGAATTTTTTTGCCTGTGCTGGCACTGGCAGCGGGTTGGCTGGCGGCTGCACCTTCTGTTTTTTCAGCAGGTTTTTGACAGGCGGTTAATCCCATGCTAACTGCACATACCGTTGCCAAGGCGAGTTTTGAGTAGGTTGAATTCAAGGTTGATTGCATGGATGTTCCTTACAAATGAAATTTTTGAGTAAAAAGCGATTTAATATCAGGTTTCGCTTTCAGCGATTTCAATATTTAAAATCAATGCGACTAAAATAAATGCGAGTTTACAATTTAGTTAAAATTAACATAAATTAACATTTTTGCAAGTGAAAAACGTTTGCAGCAACAATTAAATCAAATAAATTTTTTCTGATGCCTAAAACTACAAAACCGCCAATCGCATTGCGATTGACGGCTGATAGGCTGATTGGATTATTTTTGATGGCTTGCCATGAAGTCTTTCACCCGCGCTGATTTCGGATTGTCAAACACCTGCTCGGGTGTGCCTATTTCTTCGATACGTCCCTCATGCAAGAACACCACTTGGCTTGATACATCGCGCGCAAAACGCATTTCATGGGTGACAATCAGCATGGTTCGACCTTCTTCAGCAAGCGATTTCATCACCGCTAATACTTCATTGACCAATTCTGGGTCGAGGGCAGAGGTTGGCTCATCAAATAGCAATACTTGGGGCTTCATCGCTAGCGCACGAGCGATGGCGATACGCTGGCGTTGCCCACCCGATAAGTTTTCTGGGTAAGCATCTTTTTTATCCAGTAGTCCTACGCGTTTTAGTAGCACTTCAGCTTCACTGATGGCTTGGTCTTTGGCGATTTTTAGGACTTGGGTCGGCCCCTCAATGATGTTTTGCAAAATAGTCCGGTGTGGCCATAGGTTAAAGTTTTGGAACACAAAACCCATTTTTGAGCGAAACTGCTCAAGCTGACGCTGATTGGCGGCAACCAAATCCCCTGATTTATTCGGTTTTAGTACCAATGCTTCACTGCCCAGGAAAACCTCCCCTTGCGAGGGGTTTTCAAGCAAATTTATACAGCGTAGCAAGGTGGATTTACCCGAACCGCTCGAGCCAAGAATTGAGATGACATCGCCATCATAAGCGGTCAACGATACACCTTTTAGTACTTCAAGCGATCCAAAGTTCTTGTGGATATTGTTAAGTTGCAAGGCTACAGGACGCTGTAAGTTTGGCATAGCATCTGACATGATATTCGATCCAAAATTTGACGATAGGTGGAAAAAAACTGTCTATTTTCGCTTAAAACGCTACTAAAACGCAACTTTTTCTCTTATTTAACTTTATTTCATGGCGCCGGTCTTTAGCACTGGTTTTTAGATTGAGTCATAACCATTAATTTTTGTCTGTCAAAACTTTCTAAATTCCATTTTTGGATTGAAGTTGTTATGATGAAGCGATGATTATATTAGGGACTGACTATGCAAACCATGACTGATACCAAACATTATATGCAAACCGTGGGACGGCAAGCGCGCGCTGCTTCAGCAATTTTGGCAAAAGCAGACACCGCGCTCAAAAATAGCGCCCTACTCGCTATCTATGACGCCCTGCAACAAGCCAAATCACACGTGTTGGCGGCCAATGCCACCGATATGCAAAACGGTCAACAAAAAGGACTGGATGACGCACTACTTGACCGATTAGCGCTCACCGATGCGCGTTTTGAAGGCATGTTACAAGGGCTAAAAGATGTCGCCATGTTACCTGACCCAATTGGCGAGGTCACGGATATGACCTTTCGTCCATCGGGCATTCAGCTGGGTAAAATGCGCGTACCGCTGGGTGTGGTCGGGATGATTTATGAATCTCGCCCCAATGTGACGATTGAAGCTGCGTCTTTGGCATTAAAATCTGGCAATGCGATTATCCTACGTGGGGGGTCAGAAGCGTTTTATTCTAACCAAGCATTGGCTGCGTGTGTCAAACAAGGTTTACAAGCAGTTGGTTTGCCAGAGGCGGCAGTGCAAGTGGTCGAAACCACCGACCGCGCGGCAGTGGGAGAACTCATTACCATGAATCGCTATGTCGATGTGATTGTACCGCGAGGTGGTAAAAGCCTGATTGAGCGTATCAGTAATGAAGCGCGCGTCCCTGTCATCAAGCATCTAGATGGTAACTGCCATACCTTTGTCGATCGCGATGCAAACTTGACTATGGCAACCGATATTTGCGTCAATGCCAAAACTCACCGCTACGGGACTTGTAATACCATGGAAACGCTGCTGATTGATAGCCAAATCGCTGCGCAAGCCCTTCCGCCAATCGCCAGCGCCATTGTCGCGGCAGACAGTGCCATGCAATTACGTGGCTGCCCAAAAACCTTAGCCATCTTGAGCGATACCGCTGAATTAACCGCTCATCTGTCAGCGGCGAGTGAAGCAGACTGGGATACCGAATATTTGGCGCCAATTTTGGCGATTAAAGTAGTCGCCGATATCGACGAAGCCATTGCCCATATCAATACCCATGGCTCACACCATACCGATGCGATTATCACCGAAAACTACTCAAAATCGTTAACATTTATGCGTGAAGTCGACTCTAGTAGCGTGATGGTCAATGCATCAACCCGCTTTGCCGATGGTTTTGAATATGGTTTGGGTGCAGAGATTGGTATCTCTACCGATAAAATCCATGCGCGCGGCCCTGTGGGTCTTGAAGGTTTAACATCGCAAAAATGGATTGTGTTTGGGCATGGGGAAATCAGACAGTGACAGCTAAAACTTTTGGTAATCCAATTAATTGTTTTCAAAAACCCACTTTAATTATTGGTAATAAAAACTACTCTACTTGGTCTTTGCGCGCATGGCTTATGCTGCATGCCTTCGGTGTAGCCTTCGATGAAATGCCAATTAAGCTATTTCATCCGAGTAATCAAGAGATTTTGACGACCTATACGCCACTGGGTCAAGTGCCTGTACTGTTACATGAAGATAAAACGATTTGGGACAGTGTCGGCATTGCTTTATATGCGGAAAAATACTTAATTACGCAAAACATCTGGGGTAACCATCCGCATTTAGCCATGAGTTTGCTGGGGGAAATGCACAGTGGATTTTCTGCACTGCGCAATGAAATGCCAATGAATATTCGAGCTAGGCGCCACATTGTACCTTCCGCACCCTGTTTAAGCGACTTGGCGCGGTTTGAAGCCATCGTCACCGAAGGCTTTAAACAAAACGGCTCTGAAGGTTATTTGCTAGGCGAATTTAGTGTCGCTGATGTATTTTTTGCCCCGATTATTTTTCGCCTCATCACTTACGCAAAAGCCTCCGATATAGAGTTACGACCCATGACTTTAATCTATATACAAAAAATGCTTGCTCATCCAAGCATGCAGACTTGGCAACAACAGGCGTTGACAGAAACCGATATAGTCATTGAAGATGAAGCAGGCACAGAGGTTGTTTGAGGTTACTAAGCTTTAATTCAATGAAAAACCTTATTTGGCAATCGCTTTAAACAGGCTGATTTGGTTGTTATCGGTTACCGTCAACATCGGTTCGCCTTTGCTATTTTGGGTCAGTTTAAATTGTCCATTAAGCGTGGATGGTGCAGCCGTATCAAATGCCATGCGCGATTCTGGCATACACATCATGCGCGTGGAAACGATATTTTTTATCAATACATTGTCATGGGTCAAGCTATAATTGCCCCACATACGATTGCAGGTGTTGTCAAAGCTGACACGACCTTTATCAAAGCTGACCAATAGCGGTTTGGCTTGGTTAAACAATTCAAGTTTAGTGGGTTTACCCGCCAAATCAGTCACCGAGACCAATTGCCAGCGATAATTTTGCAACGTGGCATCGGCTAACGGTAAGGTGACGGCTTGGGTCGGGTTAGACATCCCTGACTTACTATCCGCTATAGTTTGACAGCCTGTCATTGCCAGCGTTCCTGCTATCAAGCAACTTAGCGCTAGTGAATAGGTTTTGGCACATTTTTTCATCATGATTTCCTTTTGTTTAAAATTATTGTGTAAAAAATTATTGCAATCATTATATAAAATACCCTTAAGACTTTATTGCTAAGCACGACAATTATTGTTATTCGATTGTATTACTAGATTTGATGGACGCTTTATTTGCTTGAATGGGTTTTTGCAAAAACTCTAAAAATACATCATCGCGCTTGGGGTCGCCATTGTTGCCGTCCCTTGGAAATGCCATCTTCTCCCCTGTCAGTAAATAACCTCGGCGCTGATAATAACTTAACAGCTCTGGTCGATGACTTAAAATCGACATGGACAAATGGGTTAAAGGTAAATAGGTTAAGTTTTTGGCGTGGGCGTGTCTGATAGCAAACGTTTCTACCGCAGACAACATCGTATCGCCAATGCCTCTACCTTGCACAGCAGGATGAACCGCAAAAGTGCCAATATACGCCGCTGGCTGATGATTAATGGGTGAGAAATCCACAGAAATACACCCGAGCAAATCATCGCTATCGTGCGGATTTTCAAACACGAACAGATAAATGTTGGGATTGTCTATCAGGGCTGTCATTTCCTTGTGCGTGGTACGAATCCCACCAATTAAAGCAGCTTCATTGGTCCAGCCTTCATCTGAGCGGTAACAGCGATTGAGCAAAGTTACCAAATTTTCGACGTCTTGTTGCGTGGCAACACGTAATTGCACGGCGTTTTTATCGATATTGCTATCAGGGTCTTTCATGTTTTTTCTCTTTTTATACTCACATTGGCTAAACATAGGATGCGTTAAACATTTTGCCAAGTCAGCTGACCGATTTTGCCACCCAATGCTCCCAACCCACCTAACTTAGCAAGCACTACTTTATTGTCTATTACTTTGGCATTCAAGCCGTATTTGACGTCATTGTTGTTGCCGTCATATTTTTAACCTATTAGCTTAAGACAATAAAGCATGGTTATAATAAAGCGCTGCTGTAATCGAATCCGTAATCGAGATGGTTTATCAATCATCCGTTTGTTAAAATAAACCTTTTACAAGTAATACTAGCATGCCAAAACTGCCTTCACCCTATACCCCTACGATTCAATCGGCGATTTATAAACAACAACCCACTGATTTTATTGTCCATGAAAAACTTGGCATTGAATGCAGCCATACAGGCGAACATCTTTGGCTTCATATTCAAAAAACCCGTATGAATACCAATTTTGTGGCAAAGTTGCTGTCACAATGGGCAGGCATCCCACTCAAGGATGTGGGATACTCGGGGCTCAAAGATCGTCATGCGCTGACGACGCAGTGGTTTAGTCTTCGCTTGCCAAAAAAAATTGCCCCTGAACAAAACTTTGAGCAATTTGTCCAGACCAAATCAGCTAGCGATGAAACGCTAGAAATACTGGCACAGCATTGGCATCACAAAAAACTGGGTCGCGGTACTCATCAGGCCAATCAGTTTATCATCACCTTACGCAATGTGGTGGGTGAGAAAGCCGCCATCGAGCAACAACTTGCGACCATCAAAACCCAAGGTGTTCCCAATTATTTTGGCGAGCAGCGCTTTGGGCAAGATGCCAATAATATTGATGCCGCTATCGAACTATTTACCCATCATACTATTCAAGGCAAAAAAATTCATCGCAAATTTGACCAAGATAAAATCAGTCTGTATCTGTCGGCAGCGCGTAGCGAATTATTCAATGCCATCTTGGCAAAACGTATCGCATTGGGCATTTGGAACCAACCGCTTGATGGTGATGTGATGAATTTGGCGGGTTCAAACAGTATCTTTGTGGCACAGCATATAGATGAAACCATGCTATCAAGGCTACAAAGTGGTGATATCCATTTGACTGCACCGATGTGGGGCGCAGGTGAGTTAAAAAGCAGTGGTAAGGTTAACGCATTAGAACTATCCGTCATCACTGACAATCCCATTTATCAGCAGCTAAGTCAAGGTCTGATTGAGTTTGGTTTAAAGCAGCAGCGCCGCCCCCTGCGTATGCTGCCCAGTAACTTACAATGGGTTTGGCAAGACGGTGAGACATTGGTGTTAGATTTTGAATTACCGGCAGGCAGTTTTGCAACGACGATGATTGATACGCTTGTTGCAAGCTCGGTACTCACCACTGAGTTATGAAGGCTGATTGCTTTGCGTCATCAATAAATAACATTGACCTTTGACCACACAGTTGCGACCATTGGCTTTGGCTTGCTGCATTGCCAAATCGGAGAATTTGATAATGCGCTCAAGGGCAGGCGGCAGTGCAGGCATGGTTGGTAAACTATGCATATACTCGCGCATATATTCGATAAAACCGCGATTATCAAGCGTGTGGTCGCTATCTCTCCCATGATTTTGATAAAGGCTGGCAATACCTAAGCTTGCGGTAAATTGAATTTCTGTATCAAAAATCCCATATCTCACCACTTGCTTTTCAAAAGCCTGGCGCAGCTGCTCTGCCATATCGTAGGCTTGCTCAATCCCCATATTAGGCAAGATGATGCAAAATTCTTCCCCACCCACGCGTCCAAACATCGTCCCTGTCGGTAAGAAGTTTTTTAAGGTATTCGCGGTACAAATCAACGTCGCATCACCCGCATCATGACCATATTTGTCATTGATATGTTTAAATTTGTCCAAATCAATATAAATCACACTAAGCGTATTCCAATCGCTTTTACGTTGCCATAAATAACTCAAAAAACTATAAATGGTACGCCGATTGGCAATATTGGTGAGCGCATCAGCTTCTAGCAAATCATAAATCTTGCGGCGCTGAAAGTTCATGACTTTCATGCCCTGCAAAATACAATACAGCGTGACTGTTGCCTTGGCGGTTACCAAAAAGCTAAAAGACAATCCCCAAAGCCAATGACTACGCGCTGCTAAACTTGGATACAACCTAGGCAGCAATTGCCACCAATTCATGCTATTACTCATATTAAAAATAAATAACGCAACAATACAACTGACAAACGACACCCAGACCAGTCGCCATCTTAATAGCACCATCCCAAGACCGGTGGCGCTAATCAGCATTACCCCTTCAAGCGCACTGTTGTTGCCAATCCAGACGATAAAAAGATTTTCATAAATCAAATAGATGATTACAAAAAAGATTTGGTACTCCCGCCAAAGTCTTGACTGTTCAGGAATGCGGGTAATGACCCATAGTGAATACCCGCAAAACAACACCATCGCCAGTCCCAAATAGGTGATATTTATCATCAAGCTGCGATTAAAGATTTGATTGAACGTCTGAGCAAAGGGAAAGATATCTAGGGGCGATGTGATGACAAGAACTGTCGCATACCAAATTAAATGAAAAAATGTCTCAACCAACGCCAATATAATAAACAGCATGAATTTATTGGTATCGTTGACTCTTGGCGAATTGATATATAGCGAAGGTTTAAAGCTAAAAAATTTTAGCGTTTGCTGCAATTGTTCTTTAAAGCTTGGCAAGGCGGTTTGGGTCATAGGATTATTGCAAAATCAATAAATCTATTAAAAAAGGGCGTCACGCATTAAACAGATCAAGACGGTTATGTCAGTCATTGTCGTTCATTGATTAGTTTTAGTCGTTTGCATTTAACTTACCCTAAAGATTATATAAGGTATTATTGCTTCATTCTAATACTTTATTAATAACCAATGGGTAAATGTTTAATTTTTTTTAATTATTCTTGACTTATCTATTTGTATCAAAATTTCCTCGACAAAATAAAAAAGGTAAGCATAAGCTTACCTTAATCTACAGTTTACAGCATTTTAACTTGATTGGTTGATTTAACCTGATTGTTTAACATTCATCGTGACGTTGCCAATTGAACTTAAGCGTCCAAGACACGGCGCGCTGTCACGAATTTGTTTGCCCAATAGCCAGAATCTAAACTTGTAATAGAAATGCTTTTGCCGGTTGATGGGGAATGAATAAAACGACCTTCACCGATGTACATGCCCACATGAGAGATACGACCACCACCCTGAGAGAAAAACACCATATCGCCTGGCTTTAACTCACTACGGCTAATACGTTCACCCACTTGTGCCATGCTGCCTGAGGTACGTGGTAGATTGATGTTGGCGGTTTGTTTATAAACATATTGCATAAAGCCGCTACAATCAAAACCACTCGTTGGGCTCGTTCCACCCCAGCGGTAAGGTAAGCCGATAAAATTTTTGGCTTTTGCAATGAGACTATCTACTTTTGAGCTACCCTCTGGATTTTCAGAAACGCTTGAGTTAAAGCTACTGAAATATTCTGTGATACCATTGTCGGCATTGGCAGCGGTTGGGGCTAGGCTGAACAAGACACAAGGTAGAGCGGTCAATAAAGTTTTTTGAAGAAAGTTCATAGGGCTTTAATCCGTTCAGAACTTTTATCCGTATATGGGCTATATCAAAATTGATTACTAGAAGCTAAAAAGTTGATATACGGATAAAAATTACATAACTATTGTATTGGTTACATTCTGTAAAACAACGCCATCATACCAATAAAGTTTTTTGAATGTGGATATCTTTTTTCCATAAAATGTTAAAAAATATTACAATGTAAGCTAATTTGCTTACAGAAAGCTTATAGAAAGCGTACAGCAATAATTGGGTAATAAAATCGTTAATTTAAGACAACATTGGGTTAAATAACGGCCTATTACCCGGTATTTATTTTGGTGTAATGTAAAAAAAGCAGGGTCAATATGTAACTGACCCTGCTTAATAATTGAGCAAAAACGGCTAAAAATTGTCAAATTGCTGTCTTTTTACCCCATCATTCGCACTAATCTCTCGCCCCAAAAATGGCGGTGCCAATACGAACGATGGTGGCACCCGCGGCAATGGCTTGTTCAATATCGCCGCTCATGCCCATTGACAAAGTATCCCACTGCTCAGGATGCGCATGATAGCGCTTGTTTTGCTCAAATAATTGCTGGGTTTTGACAAAGGCAGCGGCTGAATTTTTGGCAGGGATAATCATCAGTCCGCGTAATTGCAAGTTGGGTAATTGGCTAATCTCTGTCACCAATTCGGGTAACTGGTTTGGCTGGCAGCCTGATTTACTGGCTTCATCGTCAATATTGACTTCGATACAGATATTGAGTGGCGGAAGGTGTTCACCCCTTTGCCCATTGAGACGCTGGGCAATAATTAAGCGATCGACCCCATGCACCCAATCAAAATGCGCCGCCAACTCTTTGGTCTTGTTACGCTGGATATGACCGATATAATGCCACACCAATGGCTGCTCGTTGGCAGTAACGTCTTTGAGTGCGGCGATTTTTGCCACCGCTTCTTGCACATAGTTTTCACCAAAATCTTGCTGACCTTGCTGCGCTAAGGTGCGAATCATCCAGTTGGGTTTGGTTTTGGATACCGCAAGCAGTTTGACAGTTGGATTGAGCCTAGCAACGTCAGTTTTCACCTGTTGCCAACGCGCTATCAAGGCTTGGTTTTCAGCATCTGTTGCGCTTGTCGCCAATGGCTGCTGTGCGTCGAATGTTTGCATGGTTAACTTTTCCTGTTGATAGTGGACTGGCTTGATGGCTACCGGGTTAAGGTAACGTTTTTTTTGCACTTGTGTGCCCAATTTTCCAATTGAGTTTAACATAAGCTAAAATCAACAAAAAACTATGACCCCTAGTCAGTTTTTTCTGTTTTTTTTGTGGACGGATGATTATAGTATAGCTATCTTTTTTTCCCGCGGCTTTTTTCTATTGCTGCTTTTGTATTTTCATTACCCACCTGTAGGATTCGCTATCATGGCAAAGGAATTATCGATTGACGATTTGTTGCGTTTTGCATTCAAAAATAAAGCCTCTGACTTACACATTTCAGCAGGCTTACCGCCGATGATTCGGGTAGATGGTGAAATTACCAAAATCAACATGCCACCGCTTGATCACCAAAAAGTGCATAGTTTGATTTATGACATCATGAACGACAAACAACGTGCCGATTATGAAGAGTTTTTTGAAACCGATTTTTCTTTTGAAATTCCCCATGTGGCGCGCTTTCGTGTCAATGCCTTTAACCAAAACCGGGGCGCAGGTGCGGTATTTCGTACTATTCCATCTGAGGTATTGACGATGGAACAGCTGGGTATGGGACCGATTTTTGAGAAAATCTCTAACTACAAACGCGGCGTGGTACTGGTCACAGGTCCAACAGGTTCGGGTAAGTCAACAACCCTTGCGGCGATGATTAACTATATCAATGAAACCCGTAAAGAACATATCTTAACCATCGAAGACCCGATTGAATTTGTGCATCAATCAAAAAAATCCCTCATCAACCAACGGGAAGTCCACCGTGATACCTTAAGCTTTGATGCTGCGCTGCGCTCTGCCCTACGTGAAGACCCCGATGTTATTCTTGTCGGTGAGATGCGTGACCTTGAGACCATCCGCTTGGCATTGACGGCTGCTGAAACAGGACACTTGGTATTTGGGACATTGCATACCTCATCTGCTGCCAAAACCATTGACCGTGTGGTCGACGTGTTCCCCGCCGCCGAAAAAGACATGATTCGTGCGATGTTATCTGAGTCGCTGCAAGCGGTTATCTCGCAGTCGCTACTCAAACGCCAAACAGGTGGTCGTGTCGCCGCGCATGAAATTATGATTGGTACGCCTGCGATTCGTAACTTGATTCGTGAAAACAAAGTCGCCCAAATGTACTCTGCCATCCAAACCAGTGCAGGCGATGGTATGACCACACTCGATCAAAGCCTTCGCGAGTTGGTCAATAAAGGCGTGATTAGCAAAGAATCGGCGCGCCAATATGCCAAACAACCTGAAAATTTTATGTGATAACTGTTTGATAGAAACAATCTTATAAAAACAATGCGAGAGACGCGTTATGGATCTTGATAAATTACTGCAGCTAATGATACAAAAAAACGGCTCCGACCTTTTTATCACCGCCGATGCGCCCATATCAATGAAAGTCAATGGTACTATCGCGCCAGTCACCAAGTCAGCGCTGACCCCAGAGCAATCGATGACGCTGGTCAAAAGCGTGATGACGCCTGCTCAAAGCAAAGAATTTGACGACACCCTAGAATGCCAGTTTGCCATTATTGACAAAAACCAAACCGCACGCTTTCGTGTTTCCGCCTTTGTCCAAAAAGACTGTGCGGGCATGGTGCTACGTAAAATTGAAACCAAAATCCCCACGGTAGAGCAACTCAATCTACCACCGATTTTGAATGAAATTGCCATGAAAAAACGCGGCATCGTGCTACTGGTCGGTGCGACAGGTACAGGTAAATCTACCACACTGGCAGCTATGATGGGGTATCGCAACGAAAATTCGCGCGGCCATATTATCACCATCGAAGACCCGATTGAATACCTGCATGAACATAAAGGCTGTATCATCACCCAACGCGAAGTAGGCATTGATACCAAGTCATTTGAAGCAGGATTAAAAAACGCCCTACGTCAAGCACCTGATGTGATTTTGATTGGCGAGATTCGTACCCGCGAAACCATGGATTATGCCATTCAATATGCTGAAACAGGACACTTGGTGTTTGCCACCCTACACGCCACCAATGCCAACCAAGCGCTTGAGCGTATTATTCACTTCTTTGAAGCAAAACATCACGAGCAGATTTTGATGGATTTATCATTGAACCTTCGAGCCATTGTGGCGCAGCAATTGATTGCTACCCCTGATGGCAAAGGTCGCCGCCCTGCGATTGAAATTTTGCTCAATTCGCAACTGATTGGTGATTACATCCGTAAAGGGGAAATCCACGAAATTAAGCCTGTCATGAAACGTTCCCGTGAAATTGGGATGCAAACCTTTGACCAAGCGTTGTTTGATTTGTATGAAAATGGCGACATCACTTACCGCGATGCCATCCAACACGCTGATTCACCCAACGATTTACGCCTACTTATTAAGCTGGAAAGTAAATCAGCCAATAAAATTGATGAAAATGAACTAAATTTCTCCCTGCAATCTGATGATAATAGCCCCGCAAATGAGAACACAATGTTCTAACAACAGGCTATTGTCCAATAATCATAGTAACTATGTAACACAAAAAAGGCTCATATTGAGCCTTTTTTATCTAATCTACACTTTTTCCCAAAATCACCACATCAGCAATAAATCCGTTCATATCGCAAACTTGCTTAAACTTGCCCCATGGCTCAAATCCTAGCTTCTCAAACATCACAAGGCTCGGTGTATTATGCGCAAAAATTAGCGCAACCACTTGCTGCACGCCACAACTTGGCGCAACTTGGATTAAATAATTGACCAACGCCTTGCCCACACCTTGCCCTTTGGCTTCATCTGCCACATAGATACTGATTTCAGTACTGATATGATAGGCAGGACGCGCATATAAATCAGATAAACTGCCCCAACCGATGATTTCACCTAAGCTATTTTCGGAGCTAGTTTGGGCAACCACCAACGGACGGTTGCCCGTATGAGCGTCAAACCACGCTTGCCTATCTGCCACGCTCACAGGCTGTAAATCTGCCGTGGCTTGCTTACCTGCGATACTTTGGTTATAAATTTCAACGATGCGCGGTAAATCATCAATCGCAGCTAGGCGAATACAAAGGTTGTGATGCGCTGCAGACATAGCGACTCCAAAATTAAACCAAAAAATGCGGCTAAAATTTGCCGAAAAATCTTATTAGCGCGTATGTTAGCAACATTTTTACTTTATAATAAGCGATTTCATAAAATTGATAGTTTGCGATGCTCATGAACGTGATTGATTTATCTGACTGGCTAAAAAGTCCAACCCTATTACCTGATTCGGTACTGACGATTGGTAATTTTGATGGGGTACATTTGGGTCACCAAGCGATGCTGGATAAAGCCAAATCTTTGGCAAAATCTCAGCAACTTGCCAGTATGGTGATGATATTTGAACCACAGCCGCGTGAGTTTTTTAGCCCCCAAACCGCCCCCGCAAGGCTCACCAATTTGGCAGAAAAAACCCAATTGATTGCTGAACATCGTATCGATAGCTTGATTGTGGCAAATTTTGATAATGACTTTCGGAATTTATCGGCACACGATTTTGCCAAAATGTTGGTCAAGTTAAACGTGAAGCATCTGGTATTGGGGGATGATTTTCGCTTTGGGCATGACCGCACTGGCGATAGTGAGTTTTTGCGTGTGTTTGGCTTGCCTGTGCAAATTTTGCATACCGTGACCGACCATGCGCATCAAGATGAGCGTGTCAGCTCAACCCGCATTCGAGACTGTTTGCAACAAGGGGACTTGGCAACGGCAAAGCATCTGCTAGGGCGAGATTATGCGATTACTGGCATGGTGGAACATGGCGATAAAATCGGCCGCACACTTGATTTTCCCACCGCCAATATTGCGCTAAACCGCATCAAGCCTGCCCTACATGGGATTTTTGCGGTATCGGTGACCGCTACCGATGGCACAGATTTATCAACACTGGGGAGAAACAGTCAAACTGGCGTGCAAGGACTTACTAAAGGCAGTTTATTTGGCGCTTGCAATGTGGGTACTCGTCCTGCGCTAAAAAATAAGTATGGGGTAGAATGGCGACTGGAAGTCAATTTTCCGAAGTTTGATGGAGATTTGTACGGCAAAGAACTGACGGTGACGTTTTTGCATTTTTTACATGGGGAAAAAAATTATGCTGGGCTTGACGCATTAAAACAAGGCATTGCCCAAGACGTGGTGGATTTACTTAACTGGCGCGAGCAGCAAGCTTTTGCGAAATCAATCCCTTAATGACTTTGGCGTGTCAGCCTCCACCCTGCTACTCCTAAGCAACATACTAGACTTACCCAAGCTAGCCAAATTCTTTGAGTCGGTAGGGTTAAAAATAACCTGCCTATACTTCCTTATACGCTGCGCTGCCATTTGGCATTGACTGTAAATGCTTTAACCCTTGTAAGCTAGTGGAAAATTGTATCCTTCCCCAACTATCTTTAGCGTTTTCAACTATTTTCAGCATTTTATAGGTATTTTGGTGAGTGAGATTTTTTTGTGACAAACTTACCAAAATTAAGAGTGAGATAAGCCAAACCACGCTTTGTCAATCTGCCAATTTTAACATATAATACCCTGTTATCAATTTTTTACCTTTTGCACTTTTTATAGAATACCGAGAGTTACATGACCGACAACACTGACAATCAGTCAATCGACTATAAAGACACCCTAAACCTTGCCGATACCGTATTTCCCATGCGTGGCGACCTTGCCAAACGCGAACCTAAATGGCTAGAACAATGGTTTGCCGACGATGTGTATGCCCAAATTCGTCGCGCTCGTCAAGGTCGTGAAAAATATGTATTGCATGATGGCCCTCCCTATGCCAACGGTCAGATTCACTTGGGTCACGTGGTGAATAAAGTGCTTAAAGACATGATTGTCAAATACAAGACGCTTGACGGTTATGACGCGCCGTATGTACCGGGTTGGGATTGTCATGGATTGCCGATTGAGCAAAAGGTAGAAGGCATTATCGGTAAAGTGGGTCAACCCCATAAAGACAAAAGTAAAAACGGTGCCATCGTGACGTCAACCGAGTTTCGCGGCGCTTGCCGTGACTATGCCAAAAGCCAAATTGACCTGCAAATGGTTGACTTTAAACGCTTGGGCGTACTGGGTGACTGGGAAAATCCTTATCTGACCATGAACTTCAAGCAAGAAGC
Organism: Moraxella sp. 179-F 1C4 NHS; assembly: GCF_045370505.1. Classification (NCBI taxonomy): domain Bacteria; kingdom Pseudomonadati; phylum Pseudomonadota; class Gammaproteobacteria; order Moraxellales; family Moraxellaceae; genus Moraxella; species Moraxella sp. 179-F 1C4 NHS. The sequence goes on from NZ_JBIQEC010000001.1 coordinate 52,505, forward strand.
TGATACTGTCCGTGCATTGGCAGAAATCTACAAAAACGGTCATATCACTCGCGGTATGAAGCCGGTGAATTGGTGTTTGGATTGTGGTTCGGCGCTCGCGGAAGCGGAAGTGGAATATGAAGATAAAAAATCCGATGCGATTTATGTCGGTTTTGATATCGTCAACCGTGAAGCATTAGCGGCGACTAAAGCGATTGATGGCGCTTTACAGGCGGTGATTTGGACTACCACGCCTTGGACGTTGCCTGCCAATCAGGCGATTACCGCAAGCTCTGAGCTAGAGTACTCCGTGGTAAAAGTCACGTTTAACAAACAAGCGTTTGCTATTCCTACCACGCTTGACACGCCTAATTATTTACTTCGCCGTTTAACCAAAGACGATAAAATCGCTTTACAGGCAAGTGCATCTGACCCTTTGATTTGGGAATCGTTACCGGAAAAACGCCACGAACCTGCCGTATTTGAGCCGTATTTCAAAAAAGCCCTTGAGCAAAAAGCCTTTGCGATTGTCGATAAAAAAACCAATAACATTATTGGCACGACCCGTTTTTATGATGATAATGCTGAAGAAAATTCAATTGCCATTGGCTACACCTTTTTAACCCGTGAGTATTGGGGGTCAGGGGCGAATGCTGAAATTAAATCGGCGATGCTAAGTCACGCCCAACCGCAGCGAGAAACGATTTGGTTTCATGTTGCCCCCGATAATCAGCGTTCGGCTAAAGCGTTAGAAAAAATTGGCGCAACTTATCACAAAACCGCTGACAATGGTTTAGGCGAGCGCTTGTTTTATCAAATGGCAGGCGAAAAACCACAGGCGAAAATCAGCCATTTGATTGTCGCTTACAATTTAGTTCCGCATTTAATGAGTGTGTTTAACGCCAAAGAATATAGCGTTGTTGCCACCGTGAAAGGCGATGCATTAACTGTACTTAAAGCCCAGCATCCACTGATTGCTGAGCGTCAGGTGCCGATTATCACAGGCGACCACGTGACGGCAGATAGCGGTACGGGTTTGGTACACACTGCGCCCTCGCACGGTGTCGATGACTATGTGGTCGGGCAAAAATTTCACTTGCCCACCGAAAACCCAGTCGCAGGTAACGGCGTGTATTTGCCTGAAGCCAAAGTTTTTGTCGGCGAGCATATTTATAAAGCGCAACCAAAAATCATCGAAACGCTCAAAGCCAGTGGCCATTTGCTCAAGCATGACGTGATTACTCACAGCTATCCGCATTGCTGGCGACACAAAACGCCGATTATTTTCCGTTCAACGCCACAATGGTTTATCAACATGGAAAGCCAAGGTCTGCGTGAGCAAGCGTTGACCGATATTCCAAAGGTGGTATGGACGCCAAGTTGGGGACAAAATCGCATCGAATCGATGATGCATGGTCGCCCAGATTGGTGTATCAGCCGCCAACGTACTTGGGGCGTGCCGATTGCCTTTTTCATCCATAAAGACACGGGCAATTTGCACCCAAATACGGCTGAGCTGATGGAAAAAGTCGCGCAAGTGATTGAGCAAGGTGGTGTGGAAGCATGGTTTGATGCCGCGGCTGAAGACTTTATCGGGGATGATGCTAAAGAATATCAAAAATCGACCGATACGCTAGATGTCTGGTTTGACTCAGGGTCAACCAATTTTGCCGTGCTCGCCAATCGTCCTGACTTAGCCAATCCTGCGGATTTATACCTTGAAGGCTCTGACCAACATCGGGGTTGGTTCCAGTCGTCGCTTTTGGTGAGTGAAGCGATTTATGGTCGTCCACCGTACAAGCAAGTGTTGACGCACGGGTTTACCGTAGATGCCAAAGGCTATAAATTATCAAAATCCAAAGGCAATACCAAAGGCTTTGAGCCGCAAGAACTTGCCAATAAATATGGCATTGATATCGTGCGCCTATGGGTCGGCTCAAGTGATTACCGTTACGAGATGGCGGTATCGACTGAAGGCTTTGCGCGCACCACGGATATGTATCGCCGTATTCGTAACACCATTCGTTTTTTACTGGCGAATACAGATGACTTTGACCCAGCGACCGACTTGGTAGATGCTAGCAATTTGGTCAGCCTTGACAAGTACATTTTAAAACGCGCTGAGGCGGTACAAGCTGACATTCGCCAATCTTATACCAACATGGATTTTCACCAAGTGTGTCAAGCGGTGGTGGGTTTTTGTTCACAAGATTTGGGCGGTTTTTATTTAGACATCATCAAAGATCGTCAATATACCACCAAAGCCAATGGTGAAGCGCGCCGCTCAGCACAAACCGCGATTTATCATATTGCCCATGCGTTACTGCGCTGGATTGCACCGATTTTGTCGTTTACCGCACAAGAAGCCTGGGAAATCTTAAAAGGTCATCACACAAGCAATGGTAATGGCTACATCTTTACCGAGGAATGGTATGAATTCCCACCCGTGGTATTGGATGACGTGAGCGAATCGGATTGGCAAGCGATTTTGAATGTCAAAGAAACCGTCAACAAAGCCTATGAAATTGCGCGCACTGATAAAGTGATTAACGCCAATTTATCGGCTAATGTCACCGTGTATGCACCAGATACTACCATGGCGTCACTCAATCGATTAGGCGATGAACTCAAATTTGTGTTTATCTCAAGTCAAGCAAGCGTAAAACCATTCGCTGAAAAACCAAGCGATGTGACCTTTACCGATGAAGCCACTGATTCAAATAACCAAGTTGCGGTAGTGGTCAAGCCTGCCTCGGGTGAAAAATGTATCCGCTGTTGGCATATTCGCGAGGATATCGGCATCAATCCTGCCCATCCAGAAATCTGTGGTCGCTGCGTCGAGAACGTCGAAGGTCAAGGCGAGGTACGTCATTATGCCTAATACACAGGTAACGACTGCTGCCACTCATTCATCCACTACCCTACCCATCAACGGCAACAAAGCCATGATGTGGTATGCTATTGCGGTTTTGGTAATGATTATTGACCAACTCACCAAGTTGTACTTTGAGCACAACTACCAGCTGTACCAAACCACGGCGATTATTGAGCCGATTTTTAACTTTACCCTTGCCCACAACTATGGCGCGGCGTTTAGTTTTTTGGCAGATAAAGGCGGCTGGCAAAAATGGCTGTTTAGTGGACTGGCACTGGCTGTTTCCTTTGGTATCATGGCGTATCTACGCAAAATACCCCAACAAGCTAAATTATTGGCTTTGGGCTTATCATTGGTGCTGGCGGGCGCTTTGGGCAATTTGATTGATCGGGTACGTTTGGGCTATGTGATTGACTTCTTGCATGTGCACTATGGCAATGCGTGGCATTTCCCAATTTTTAATATAGCTGATGTGGCGATTAATATTGGCGTTGCGTTGATTTTAATCGATGCGTTTTTATTAGAATCCAAACGTAACACCCTTTAATTTTTAGATGGATGAACAACCGCATGAATCATGACATTATTACGCCAAACGAACAAACCCGCATCACTCAAGACTCAACCGTTGATTTGCATTTTGAGGTCAGCTTAGAAAATGGCACCGTCATCGACTCAACCTTTGAGCGTGGCGAACCTGTTCGCTTGGTGGTGGGTGATGGCAGTCTGCTTGAAGGGTTTGAGAAGGTACTCATCAACTTGACAGCGGGTGACACGCGCACTGCATCGCTGTCGCCTGAGGAAGCATTTGGTGAATGGAACCCTGATAACGTACAGACTTTTAGTCATGCGCAGTTTGCCGTGACGGGCAATCTGCCTGAAGTCGGTACCATGATGGAATTTGAAGATAAAGGCAAAACCACGCTCGTGGGTGTGGTCAGTGACGTCACTGAAGACGCCATCAAAGTGGATTTTAATCATCCATTGGCAGGTCAAAATATACTGTTTAAAGTGCAGATTTTTAGAGTGACCCCTAAAGACAGTAAAGGTATCACACTAAGCTGACCTTAAGCTAAATGGAAGTTTTCAATAAACAATCACTGACAATAAAAATCGCTGATTAACTCTCAGCGGTTTTTTATTGTCTATCAATTAACCGTTTGGGTATCATCGTCTGCCGCATCACCTTGTTTAGCGTCTGATTGTTCTGCCAGTGTTGCGCGCTGCTCAAAACGTTCACCCGTCGCTTTAATGCCCCACACCAATTCCACAAAAGCGCGGTTATTGATGAGCGGCTCATCTTCAATAATCAAGAAATAGCCCGTTTTGTTGATCCATAAAAACACAATACTGGTATTGGGCATCAACATATCAATACTGGTAAAAAATGACACCCCATAGCCATGCACCGCCCAACCGCGTTGCTGTTGGCGTTCTAAAAAGCCATAAAAATCGGCGGCGGCTACCGACAGCGTATCTGCTTCTTGCTGAGTAAAGCCCATTTTTGCTAGACAAAAGCCTTCATCGGATGCAATTGCGACTCGGCGACTACCCGATAGACTCGCTGCTACATATTTTAAGAAATTATCTAGCTGCACGTGCGGAGCGACCACCCGCTTTTCAAGGGTCTCAATCCAACCTTCTTCGATAAACATATCTAGCCAAGTGTCACTATAATGCTCACCCCATTCCCGCGCCGTCATACTTTCTTCAGGGGCGAGCACCGCTTGCAAGGCTAGTTGCTGCTCTGAGGGATTGGCGCTTGAAAAACTATGCAATACCCCGGCAGGCGTTAAAATTATATAAGTGTCGTTTTGTTCTGGCATGCTGCTTTCCTTAAATTTTGATAGACGGCAAAGGTCATGTTGTCAATCACTGTGATAGGCTTGGTAAATTCAAAAGCTAATTCATTCGGCTATAATTAAGCGGCTTGCTTGGCAAAATATTCTTTGGTTTCAAGCCATTTGTCATTAAAATCCCATTTGTTTTTTGACATTTCCCACCAAACCATACTAAATGCCAATCGGTCATGACAAACAACACAATGGTTAAAGAACTCTTCCTCGATTTCGGCAATTTGCTCGGCTTGATCTTCTGGATCGTCTTCTTCTTCCATAATATCTAATAGCGAAGCAATCGTCATTTGTGCCACTACTTTTGAGTCATCAGTGGACACACGTAGTTGGTGTTGATAAGTGTTCATTGAAGGCGATACCAATACGCTCCAGCGTGTGGCAAGATGGCTTACTTTAAACACATAGTCACCATGATTGATGCATTGGTCAAACCCTTGTAGCAGTGTTGGCGTTAGTTTTTCTCTGACTTGGTTGAGGATACGGTCACCAAAATAGGGCACGTCAAACCAACAACCATAAAACATATCGGCTAACGCACCTTGTAAGGGCTCTTTTTCATCAAGCTCCATCGCTGCCATGATGCGGCTGGTATGGATATCCATATTCATCGGTTGGTCAATCACTTGTCGACTATAGAGACGAAAATTAAGCCAATGTTTTTGAAATTTTCTACGATTACGATTCGACAATGAATACATGCTGATTCCTCAAAAAATTAGCCTAATTATATAAAAAGTTATGTGACAAGGGTGAGGTATTAATGACTAGCGCTGTGAAAAACTGCCGCATTTCTCCCCTACTATACTATTAAACCCGATTGCAATCAAAACGCTTCAGCATAAAAAAAGCGCAACTCCATCTAAACATGAATTGCGCTGTTGGGCAAGATGATAAGCTTGACCGATTAATCCAATAAGGTATCCATTAAATCAATCATAAACTCACCGTCTTCTTGGGTCATCGGCTCAAAACCGTCACTCATCCCCAGTTCTTGTAAGACTTGTTCACCCTCTGCGGTGTCTTTTAAGCTTAATAAAGCATCGATAAATGGCTCACTGTCGGTAAAACTCTCTTTAACCAGTAGCACATGGCTGATATCGCTCAAATCACTTTCAATCAATACCTGCATCTGCGATAAGGTCAAGCGTGACAAGCTATGATAAACTTCAGATAAAAAGAATGCCGCATCGGCTTCGCCTTTAATCAAATTACGCGCAGCGGCTTGGTAAGTCTCGGTAACTTTCCAAGTAATGTCCGTTTCTAACAAATCCACGGCTTCTAGCAGACGAAGCCCAATTAATTTGACATCACGGTTGTCTGCCATGGCAATGGTGCAGCCTGCTTTTAAATCCTCAAGTGCTACAATGCCGCTGTCGGCTTTTGCGGCAATCACCATTTCATCAGATTTGCCCAGTGGACGCGCCACCGCGCGATAACCCTGCTCCCGAATCATTGTCGCTGCGTCAAAGGGATTGTCATAGATAATATCCACGTTTTGCGCTTGGATTAAGTCGTTTTGTTCATGTGCAGACGCCGGTGTCAGTAAGTGAATGTGAATGCCGGATTTTTTTTGTAGCAGTGTATTTAGCATATGCCAGCCGGCAAAACGCTCAGGCGCGAAGTCAGGCGCAATGAGTAAATTAATTGTCATTAGGCTTGCTCCTCTAGCATTTTGCGATACAGTGCTTCAGCTTGCGCGATTTTGCTGCGTGATGGTTTGCGTCGTACCGAGGTGTAGCCAACCGTTTCGCCATGGCGGATATTGGGCACAGCCGTTGCATACACCCAGTAGTAGCTGCCATCTTTGCACAAGTTTTTGACATAGCCATGCCATTTTTTACCCGCTTCGACTGTTTGCCACAAGTCTTTAAAGGCGGCTTTGGGCATTTGTGGATGTCGCAAAATATGATGCGGCGCGCCAATTAATTCATCACGGCTATAGCCACTGATATCCACGAAGGCGTCATTGGCGTGGGTGATAATGCCATCTAAATCCACGCGTGAAACGATAAGTTTGCCATCTGGGTAAGGTAGCTCGTTTTCGGTGGTATAAACGACACGACTTAAGCCATCTGAGTAAGTCAGACGATGCGCTGTGGCATCGCCCGCCGGTTTGTCCATATCGGGTAATTGTACAGATTTCATTACCTCTCCTTATAAATTTTTGATTGAGTCACGGTTGCTAATATTAGTGATTGGCTGAAAAGGGGAAACTTTTTAATGTTTATAAGTTTTAGATAAGTTTTGATAAGGCTTCAGCCGCACGCTTCATATCCAAGAACACCAGACCCAATTTGGCATTTGGTTTGGTCAAAATGGTCAATACCGCTTCTGTACCCGATGCCGACATAATCACATAGCCTTTTTCGCCTTGCACCATAACGCGCTCGATACTGCCACGCGCTAGTTCTCGACCTGCACGGTCACCGAGTGATAGCAGCGCGGCTGACATCGCACCGACACGGTCTTCATCAATGCCCGCTGGCAATGCTGACGCAATCATCAGACCATCGGTTGAAATCAACGCCGAGGCTTCTACGTCTGCTGAAGAGCTGTTTAGGTCATTTAAGATTTGTTGGAACATATCGGTACGCATATCAAGAACCTTTTTAGTAAACAAATTTAGAGGGTTAGTGAAAAAATTTAGGGGTTGGTGAAAAAATTTACCGGTCAAAATAACCACAAGCTTGCACTCATCTAATCGGTATTAAACTCATTCATCATTGTGGTGGGCAAAGTGTAAAAATAACGGTGCAAAAATAATCGTATAAAAACAACCGTGCTCAAATAGATGACAAACGTTGTCAAGTGATGGTTTGATTAAGCATGGCTCATGGGTAATTGATGCAGGTTAATGGTTCAGCCGCTGTAGCGACCATTTAATCGCAAGTGATTGTCACATAACGTTTTGTTGCGCATATGATAACAGATTTGATGAAATTTTTACATTTTATTACAATACAATGAGACTGAAAAATTTTAGTGAACGTTTATGATATTCATATAATAAAAAAAAGCCAAGACAATAACCGCTTGACTTTAATAATTAACTAAAAGAAAACCGTAACTATTAAGGCTGTTTAGCGTGAACCACTTGTTGGTGCAAACGCGCCAATCCATCCACCATGCGCTGTTGCAAGATGGTGGTAATTTCATTTCGGGTTTTACCCGCAGGGTCAATGGCTGCTAACGGCAACACATACGCTTTGGTAGGACGATTATCAAGGACACGTTTGACGCTATCTATCAACCCAATATCGCCATAATACGGAATGTTTTGGTCAAGCTCGCCATCTTGGTTGACATAGCAAATCACAATCGGTTGAATGAGCACTTGGCTGTCCATCGCAGACTGCAACAAGTTACCATATATACGTTTAATCGCTGTGCCGTCTGTGGTCGTCGCTTCTGGGAAGAAAACCACGGGTGAGCCTTGCGATAAAAACTCACTCATTTGCTCACTGATTTTACTGGTATCGCCCGAACCGCGCTTGATAAATAAGGTATTGGCGGTGGACGCCATCCAGCCAATCACCGGCCAATGCGCAATTTCGGCTTTGGACAAAAAGAAAGTCGGTACAATACTACCCACCACAGGGATATCGAGCCAAGAGATATGGTTGCTCGCCCATAGCGCGTGATGTGTCGGTATTGGCTCAAGTGCAGTCACCTCAATGCCTAACGATTTGAGCGATTTTTTACAGAATTTTTGAATCAATTGGATGATTTGCTGATTATCGGGATTTGGTGTGCGGCTAATTTGCCAAGCATAGCCAATACCTGTTTGAATCGCAGCCATTAAGCTCACAACGCGCTTGCTGCGTTGCCACTGGGTCGCCAAATTCTTTTTACTGTAGGTAGCAGGTTGTCGCAGTTGTTTTGCCGTTTCGCTTAGTAGGTTGTTAATCGTCAGCACAGATGGGGCGAGGTTAGAGTCAGATTTTTGCATAAGGTAAATATTTGAGTGAAAAATTGTGAATGTAGTATAACAAATTATTAGGCACACGGCTTACTAGGTCTGTTTGAGTTTTAGCAATAACCCAATAGCAATCACTAAGTAACAATACCTAAGTATCAATAACCGAGTAATAATAACTAAGTATCAATCACTCAATAACAGTAACCAAACCCAGTTTATTCTGATTAAGATTATCACCTTTGTCTTTATCAATAAACAAGTTAGTGCAAATAGTGCTGATAGCGCGGTTTGACCTGTTCAAACGGCAACCAAACAAACACATCAGCACAATCAAACTCAGGGTCATAACAAGCCGCTGCGCCCAGACTACAGCCCATTTTGACATACATTTTTAACAGCGCTGGCAAGGCAAAATTTTGCGGATTCGCCAAGTCCACATCAGCCACTTGCGCCAAGTCGATAGCGGATAATTTGTCTTCTGGCAATTTACGGGTCACTTTGACATCTAGCTTGGTACTATCAAGCTGATGATCTAACCAGTTTTGCACATTGCCCTCTTCCATCGGAACTGAGGCACAGCCCATAAACGCATTGACATTGTAAGCTTTGGCGACTGCCGCGATAGATTCCCACAAATGATTAATCGTGGTAATACCTCGGTAATCTGGGTGAACACAGGTGCGACCGATTTCTAGCACATTATAGGGGTAATCATCGAGCAAGCGACCTAATCTAAACTCATGCTCGCTATAAAATTGCCCAGCTTTTATCGCGCCGTTTTTATCCAATAATCGGGTGGTTGCCACCGCAAGTGGTTGCCCAAAGCTATCTTTTTTGGTTTCGTCATACACCACCACATGGGTGCAATAATTATCAAAATCGTCCCGATCTAGCGGCTGCTCCGAGCTTGGATGAAATCCCGCAAAACTTACAGAAAACGCTTGGGTAAAGGTCAAAGTACGTAGGCGCTGGGCATTGAGTAAATGCTGCTGGGTTTGTAGCGAAAACTTATCCTCACTCACGTTAATAATCACTGACTTAAATAACGGGCGATGACGCGCACTTGGGCGGCTAAGCGTTGGCTTCACCAGCGGGGCTAGGGTCTCTACCACTGCCATATCAGCAAAATTATGTTCCAGCAACTGCGCAATCAACTGGGTATTAAAAAGACTATCAACAGGATAAGTGGCGATATCTTCGTATAATTTGGCGCCGTTATTTTGTTCTACAAAATTAGTTTGTTCTACAAAATCAGTCATCTTACTGTTACCTATGGTGATTTTTGCTATGGCATTGGCCAGCTGCTGAGCGAAAAATGCCTTAGCTTGTCATTGACTCATTGTCAAAGCTACAAAGCCCCCATCATCCGATTTGATGGTCAGTCTGCATAAGCTCAGTATGCGTGACACCAGTGTCGTTTCAATGACGTTTTCATGGCAAAACCATGACCAAACCTGCGCCTTTACCCCCGTTTTAAGTTACTAATTGTAAATTTGACTAAAAGTTCTGCAAAAAAACCTTATATTGATATATATAACCCATCTATCATGTCTAGCGCTTTTCTAACGCGGCTATCGACTATTTAAGCGAATGTTTAACCTAATAGACTTAGATAATACATTTAGATATAGACACATTTTTACACTCACAACGAAAGGATAAATCATTGGAGTATTTTGAGCGTTATGAAGGTGGTGAAAAAGCCATCTTAGTCCATTTAAACATTACCCATCTCAATGACCCAGACGATTTGGAAGAATTTGAATTGCTGGTGGATTCGGCAGGGGCGCAAAAACAAGCCTTGGTCACAGGTACGCGGTCTAAGCCTGACGCTAAATACTTTGTGGGTACGGGTAAAGCCGAAGAAATCGGGGAACTTGTCAAGCAATACGAGGCAGATATTGTCATTTTTAACCATAGTTTGACCCCATCGCAGGAACGCAATATTGAGCGCTTGGTACAGTGCCGTGTACTTGATAGAACGGGTCTTATCTTGGATATTTTTGCCCAGCGTGCTCGAACCTACGAAGGTAAACTGCAAGTTGAGCTTGCCCAGCTCAATCACTTAGCGACTCGCTTAGTACGCGGCTGGATGCACTTGGAACGCCAAAAAGGCGGTATTGGTCTGCGCGGCCCAGGCGAAACCCAGCTTGAAACCGATAGACGCTTGTTACAAGTGCGTGTCGGGCAGCTCAAAGCCAAGCTTGATAAGGTCAAACAAACCCGCGCGCAAGGTCGTGCCAAACGCCAAAAATCATCAGTACCGACAATTTCATTGGTGGGTTATACCAATGCGGGTAAATCTACCTTGTTCAATACCCTGACCCATGAAAACACCTATGCCGCCAATCAGCTATTTGCGACGCTTGATCCGACGTTACGGAGTGTGTCATGGTCAGGCGTGGGTAAGGTGGTACTTGTCGACACGGTCGGTTTTGTTCGTCATTTGCCGCATGAGCTAGTGGAAGCCTTCCATGCCACGCTAGAAGAAACCTTAGAGGCAGATTTGTTACTGCATGTCATTGATAGTCACCGTGAAGACATGCATGAGCAAATCGCCGCGGTACAATCCGTGTTAGCGGAAATTGATAATCAAGTGCCTGTGCTAAATGTGTTTAATAAAATTGATCTCACAGGTGAGCCGCCGCACATCGGTTATAGTGATAAAGCCAAGCCCAATCGGGTGTATGTCTCTGCCCATGAGCAATTAGGTATCGAGCAACTCACCCTTGCCGTGCAGCAGTTATTGGTAGGTCAATTACAGCGGTTTGAATTAACCTTACCCGCCAATTTTGGACAATTGCAACACGAACTGCATAAGTTAGAAGTGATTGAAGACCTCAGCTACGATGAAACAGGTCAAACCAAACTGACTGCCATGATGTCGGTGGACAAGCTTAAGCAGTTGTTGGGTGAATTTGGTATCGCCCCTGAGGAAGTGTTGTCGCAAGAACAAGCCAAACTGCTTGCGCCAGTGCTTGAGCCATTTGAACAATTGCTACAGCAGCAACCATTGGATACTGCCGACGAGACATAATTTTATAGCCATTGGCACCATTAGACCTGCATCAATCTTAAGTCGGTGCAGGTTTTTTTGGTTTAATAAACGACCTTACGACTCGATAAAATAAGCTGACGGGCTATGCGTTAATTAAATCTTAAAAATATATTCAACACTTTGTCATTTTTTTGTCATGTAGCAAATGGGCTGTGAGATTTTTTTCGGTTTTATTGGTGTTTATTTTGTTTTATTTGTTATAAATATCAATTATTTAGGTCATTTTCCCCAATTTATGTGGATAACCATGTGGATAACTTATGACTTGACAACAATAACCCGCATATCACTATAGGCTATCTCTAAATTGGTTATTTTTTAACCAATTATTTTCTTAATATAAATCAAATAGTTATGGTTTTTTGCAAAGTGCAAGCAAAAAATTTTACTTTTTTTTTTAGATTTTGGCCTTGAAAATTTGATAGTTAATTTGGCTAAAAATTCCAACTCATATATTGTTGAGTCCATGGCATGAAACCCAACAGGTTGACAAGTTTTTTGGCCATTTTTCCTCTTTTTCCCCCTTATCTGATTTTTTGTAAACTTTAACCAGTTTTTGATAGATTTATGGTATATTTCCTGCCAATTCTTTTATAATACTGTTATCAAATGTCATTGAAACATAACGAATTTTATCTTTTTATGTCGGTTTAAAGCATTACGCTAACTTCAAATTTTATAGTCATGTGCTTTACAGTCACGTATTGTCAAAAATTTAACATAGGTATATTTATGGTATTGTTTGCAAAGAAACCTCGCCTACCTTATTGGCTAGCGGCTTCTCTATTGTCATTGGGCAGTTTGGCAAATATGCATGCAGCGAACGCTGGCAATATGTATGTGTTTAAAGACAGTAATGGTCAAGTGCTGTTGACCAATGTAGTCAGCAACAACCGCCCTGCAGGGAATAACTTCCAAAATTTTACCAAAAAAGTCAAAGTAACTTATTACGCGGATACCAATGTGCATAGTTATAGCAATTGGGGCGCCAATGAAGCTGCAGTACCTGCCAGTGCGCGTGGCAACAAAAATAGCTACGATAGCATGATTGTGGCTTCGGCGCTGCGTCATGGGGTCGATCCTGCATTGATGAAAGCCATGATGCATACTGAATCAGGTTTTAATCCCAATGCGCGCTCACCTGTTGGGGCACAGGGGTTAATGCAATTAATGCCTGCGACAGCTAGACGGTTCGGTGTGTATAACGCTTGGAACCCTGCCGAAAACATCGAGGGCGCAGCCAAATATTTGAAATTTTTACAAAGCCGTTTTGGTAATATCCAGCATGTGATAGCGAGCTACAATGCGGGTGAAGGCAACGTCATAAAGTATGGCGGTATTCCCCCATTTCGTGAAACCCGTGACTACGTACAACGTGTGTTAAGCCGCTACAACAACCTATATCGCAATGATCCCAACCTGCGCTCTAGCACTAGCAGCAATGGTTTGCAAAATGTTAGCTACAATTCATCAAATGCTTATACGATTGTCCGCTAACAACCATATCTATAAGCCAGAAGCCCAAAGCCAGTGTAATACTGGCTTTTTTTATGTTACAAATTTATGCCACTTTTCCCTTTAATTTGTTGCATTAAACGTTATTATACTAATCATCATCGTCAACTTATTGTTGATAAGTATATTTTATCGTTTGATTGTCTTTAGGAAACCGTCATGTTACGAATTGGCTTATTTCTTTTAACTAACCTAGCGGTAATGGTGGTGTTTGGTATCGTCATGAACATCATTGCGCCAATGCTAGGGTTCAATTTGGGCGGCACAGGCACGACTAGCCTGCTGGTGATGTGTTTCATCTACGGTATGATAGGGTCTTTTGTATCGCTGTTGATGTCAAAATGGTTGGCAAAGCGCTCTACAGGTACGCAAGTTATTGAACAGCCTGCTACCCAGTTGGAAGTTTGGCTGGTCGAAACGGTTCGCCGTTTAGCGCAAAACGTCAATATTGATATGCCAGAAGTGGGTATCTTTGATAATCCGTCACCCAATGCCTTTGCCACAGGTTGGAATAAAAACAAAGCTTTGGTTGCGGTATCGACTGGGTTACTACAATCGATGAACCGAGAAGAAGTGGAAGCGGTACTTGCTCATGAGATTGGTCACGTTGCCAATGGTGATATGGTAACCTTAGCGCTTGTTCAAGGGGTGGTTAATAGCTTTGTGATGTTCTTTGCCCGCATTGTGGGTTTATTTGTTGATCAGGCGGTATTTAAAAACGAGAGCAACGCGCCTGGCATGGGCTATTACATTACCAGTATGGTGTTAGATATTGTGTTTGGTATTGCCGCACAAGCAGTGGTCATGTGGTTCTCTCGTTACCGTGAATACCGTGCAGATGAAGCAGGCGCGCGTTTGGCGGGTAAATACAACATGATTGCTGCGCTTGAAGCATTAAAACCTGCCAGCCAGCATCCCGACTATATGCCACAAGGCATGAAAGCCTTTGCGATTAATGAAGGTAAAGGGGGATTTAGTTTTGCCCAGTTATTTGCCAGCCATCCCTCCCTTGATGACCGTATTGCCCATTTACAAAAATTGGCTCAGTAATTATTTTGACCACTTGTTTTAGCTATATGTTTTAACTATTTTTCTTTTTTAGCAATGTAAAAAACCCAATCACTGATTGGGTTTTTTAGTTATTGTTTAATACACTCAGATAATATCCTCAAAAGTATTAAAACTCAACAGTATTAAAATGACTTATTTGGTCAGTTTTTGTGCATCCATGGCATCTTTGTGCAGACGGGTGTTGAGCTCATCGATGATTTCAATCCAACCCGCATCTGCACGGTATTCGTCTTTTAAAAATTTACGTTGGTTGTCGCTCCAAAAAGGCGCATCGCTCAGCTGGACTGATTGCGCCAATTGATTTTCTTGAATAAATTGTTCAACCGCGGCATCATCGCCATCCATACCCATTTGCTCAAACAACATATTAATGTTTCTTTCGCCATCTGTCATCATTGTGGTTCTCCTAGTACTCTAAAAAGTATCAATGGTTATTGTAATATCATTATTTTTAGCACTCGTTTTATTTAAAAACCATCAAAAAAGTGCCACAGGTTATTTATACCGTCAGACCATTGTAGTCAAAACTGGGTAAAAAAAATGTGATTTGATTGTATAGTGTGGTTATTTCATGTAAAAAAACCAGCCTAATGAAGCTGGTTTTTTTCGGTTAAAATATTCTAACCTAATTAGTTAGGAAGTAAGTGACTTACTGCATCACGCTCTTCAGCCAATTCAGTTTCAGTGGCTTTCATTTTTTCTTGTGAGAAAGCCGATGAAACGTCTAGCCCTTCAACAATTTTCCAGTCGCCATTTTGGCAAGTACATGGGAATGAGTAGATAAGACCTTTTTGGATACCGTATTCACCATTTGAGTAAACACCCATAGATACCCAATCATTCTCATCGGTGCCTAGTGCCCATGAACGAATGTGCGCAATCGCAGCGTTTGCAGCAGATGCCGCTGATGAGGCACCACGTGCTTTAATGATGGCAGCACCACGTTGTTGTACGTTAGGGATATAAGTACCTTCGTACCAATCACGTTGTACTTGCTCTAGGGCAGGTTGACCTTTTACAGTAGTGAAAGTCAAATCTGGGTACTGGGTTGAAGAGTGGTTACCCCAAATGATCATTTTTTTGATGTCATTCACGGTGGTTTCAGTTTCTTCAGCCAGTTGCGCCATACCACGGTTGTGGTCAAGACGTGTCATCGCTGTAAAGTTACGTGGGTCTAGGTCTGGGGCATTGCGCTGTGCGATTAAGGCATTGGTGTTAGCGGGGTTACCCACAACCAATACTTTGACATTACGGCTAGCGTTGTCATTTAACGCTTTACCTTGTGCAGAGAAGATGGCGGCGTTGGCTTCGAGCAAATCTTTACGCTCCATGCCAGGACCACGAGGACGGGCACCTACCAGTAGGGCATAGTCCGCATCTTTGAACGCAACATTAGCGTCGTCAGTTTGTACGACGCCCGCTAGCAATGGGAATGCACAATCTTCAAGTTCCATTACCACACCTTTTAAAGCTTCTAAGGCTGGCGTGATTTCTAATAATTGTAAAATGACAGGTTGGTCTTTACCTAACATATCACCCGATGCGATACGAAATAATAATGAATAACTGATTTGACCAGCAGCACCAGTCACCGCAACACGAACAGGCTGTTTCATTGAAAGCTCCTATTATGATAAGTACAAGATCCTTTGCAAAAGCAAGGCAGTGAAAAAAGCAGAAAAAGTTGTCTAAAAAAGCTTGCCTAGTTTATCACTTGTCACCATCAAAGACCATAAATTTATGGGATCAATTGTCGGGTGAGTTTGACAATTATGGGTTCAAGACCGTCAAACACCAAGATAGAAAATACTGAAAACTAGGCAAAAACTGATACCGCCATCCCTCAATAATTGCCATCAATCAAAAACTGACTGGGACAGGCGTAAGAGCGGGTGGCACATTGGGCAAAACGTCCATTGTTGTCATAGCACACGTTGATATAGGTCAATACAGATTGACCTGCACTATTTTTTTGACAGAAAAAATTAAACGAGTTTGGCTTCATGCCGGGGTTTAAAGATAACAATTGGCGGCTAAAACCACTGGACGCGAATCGATAACTGCGACCGCTACTGAGTTCTTTTGGGAGTTTTAATTGACTGGCAAGCGAGTTAATGGTACGAAAATAATTAGGGGTACTTAAACCACTACAGCGGCCATACTGCTGCCAGATATTTTTGCGAATATTACCATCTGGAATGACTTTTGAGGTGATCTTTTCTTGCAGTGGCGACATGCTGTAACGGCTATTACTACAAAACTGGTTCGCCACCCGATAAAAATTCACCGTCATCGGGTTGCCTTCGATACATTGGCGAAGATTACCCATGTATGGGTTGAGCTTGCAGACAGCAGGGGATAATTCCACCCCTAAAACACTGTCTGCATGGGCAGCTGGGGTTGCTATAGTACCCATCACCGCCAAGCAGCTGAGTGACAAATAGCCGCTAAACCTTGCGATTTTTTGATGACTTGAGTTGATAACTAAACTAGCTAAATTTGCCGCCGCCTTATCATCTTTAAACTGTAATGGAAACTGTAACGATGCCCATTTGACGGCGTGTGATGCCGCGTGCAAGTTGGTAAAATCGAGTAACGTTTTTAGACAAGATGACAGCATAACAATTAAACCAAATAGTTGGTGATTAAAAACAAGCAGGTTGTTTTAACGTTTACAGTGAGCTTTTAAAATAGAAGGGATAAAAGTGGTCATTGACTTATCAATTTTTTGCTTGAAATAACTAAATATTTGCCAAACGAAACTAATATTTATGAGTCATGCCAATTTTTTGAAATCATACTGATTAGGTCAGAATTTGTAAACCCTGTATATACTAAAAAACAACAGTAATTTATTGACTGTTATCAATCAATTAGCTGTTGTTTTTTAGCGGATTTAGCAGGTTTATTTAATTCAGATTAATTTAATATTTAGCAGCAATGGTACCCATACGCTGACTAATCGGTTGGTTGCTGCCGCCAAGGAGCACATCATAATTGGTCGCATTTTCCATCACGGCTTTGACATAATTGCGCGTTTCTGCATAAGGAATAGTCTCAACATACTGATCGGCCGCTAGGCTACCGTTCTCAGGTTGCCAAGTTTTGGCCTTACCTGGTCCTGCATTGTAGCCCGCGGTGGCTAGTACAGGCTGACCGCCCAATTTATTTAAAATATCGCCCATATAATACGTACCATAGCGGATATTGGTATCACCCCCTGCGACGCGAGATGGTTCATACGGTTCGCCCAATTTACGTGCGATATAGCGCGCGGTGTCTGGCATGATTTGCATTAACCCCCCTGCTCCGACACCCGAACGCGCGCCGATATTAAAACGGCTTTCTTGACGCATGATGCCATACGCCCACGCAGGATCGATTCCCGCTTGGCGGCTGTATTGCACGACACTAGACTGATGGGGCATTGGGAATGCCAGTGCCGAATTTGGAATCGTTTTGGTGGATTCCAATGCGTAGATAGCACGGTCGTACCATCCCATGTCCGATGCGGTTTGCGCTGCTGCCAAAATCATCGTCTCATCACCACGGTCACGTGCTTTTTTTACTGCCCAGTTCCATTCACGGTTGGTATAGCTGGGATTAGCGGCAAGTTTATAGAGGGTAAATGCGCGATTAAAGAAACTATCGTTTGCGAGGCGTGAGTAATCACTATTACTCACCGGTGGATTGGTCGGCAATCGGTCAAAACGCTGCCCCAGTTGGTCTTTGGCAAGCAGTCCATAATAGTCATTGGTTTGCGCCAATTGACTAAATAGCTGATTGGCTTGTTGACGCTGCTGGTTAGTGCCGCCCAATTTGTAGGCTTTGGCAAGCCAATATTGCCATATCGGTTGCTGCTGATTTTTATAGTCCATTGCGCCAATCGCTTGTGCCAAATCTGACCATCGGCTATAGCGTATCGCTGCTTGGGCATAGTTTTCGGCTTCTTCATTGTTAAATGGTACGCCCAGACTTTTTTGCATCCAATCAACCGCGTCACTACTAAACCCTTGATCGGTATTGACGCCCATCCTTGCCACACCCAAGGTACGGTAGGCATATTGACGAGTTTTGGCATCAAAAAACTGCGGGTTTCGCCCCACATCATAGTTGAGCTGCATCGCCGCTTCACTGACAGATTTTTTGGCAAGTTGCCCTAAGCCATATAAATATAAATACCGATTGCTGGCGGTCGCTGGCATACTTCCGAGTTGTGAAAAAAACGCATTAGGACTGCTACTGATGCTCATGAGCTGATTGTAGCTCAGCTGCACGCCCAATCGGCTGGCAAGCTGCACGATATCACCATTGTTGCCCGTGCGTAGCATACGGTACAGTCGCTGCTCACGGTCATCATTGCTAACCATGCGATTGCCATTGAGCTCTGTCGCCAACTGTTGGCAAAGCTGTGGCAATTTTTTATCAGTATTGAGCCAAACATTACCTTTTTCGGTATAAGCGCGCATGCTATCGCCACCATGATTGAAGCCTAACGCAATGGCACAAGCTTCACTGGCATCAGGATTGGTTACATAGCTCGCCACTTGTCTAACCGCATCATAATCACCCATCCGCGCTTTGGTTTCCGCATAATCCGCTGCCAATTTTTCTGCCATCGCTGTTTGTGGATAACGGTTGGCAAAACTCACAATCGCTGATGCCGGCTGAGCGTCTAAGTCTTTATTAAGCTGCCAATATTCTGGATACATGTCTAGACTGCCACCCGCCATCATTTGCTGATAGTTGCCCATTTGCGATAAGTTGCCACGGCTAGCTTCACGTTCGGCTTGGTTAAAATAACTATCCGCCGTGCTAGGCGTCCCTACAGAATAGCTACTTGCACAAGCAGACTCTGCAAAAACAGCAATCACACCGCATGAAATCATCGAAAGCTTGAGATTTTTCATAATATATTGGTAAGACCTTTAATAAGAAATAAGATAAATAGGCAAAAAATGACAAAAGTAATGTAAAAATTGGTTAACCTTGCTGAAGCGATTATAACGATTGTCGACTAAAAAAAATTTACTCAAATCTCAACTAATTGTATAAAAATGTTGCAGTGTATTTTATATAACAAATAGTTTTTTAATTTTAAATTTAATTAACTATAAATTATCAATTATTTGGCTTATGATAAGCCTATTATTAGCCACCAATAAATGCGATAAGCCATGACCCATACCCAACACGCCCTAAATATTCAACAATACCAAGACAAATCCCACAATTACCTCAATAGCCCTGTTCATGCACAAGGTGCTGAGTTTGACAAAATAAAGCAGTTGATTGAGGCGCACAAGCTTGCGCATGTATTAGATTTGGGCTGTGGTGGTGGGCACGTCAGTTATCAGGTGGCGCCTGTTGCCACATCAGTGATTGCTTATGACATTACCCCTACGATGACGGAAGTGGTCGCCCGCCAAGCCAAAACACGCGGGCTAACCAATATCACCACGCAAATCGGTACGGCAGAAAAATTACCCTTTGCCGACCAACAATTTGATGCCATTATCACGCGCTATTCTGCGCACCATTGGCAGAATGTACCACAAGCGCTGTTTGAGATGCATCGCGCCCTAGCTGACGGTGGCAAAGTGGTGATTGTCGATGTGTTGGGCAATAGCAACCCTGTGCTCAATAATTTTTTACAGACCATTGAAACCATCCGCGATCCCAGTCATGTCAAAGATTATAGTCTTGCCGAGTGGTTGTATTTTGCAGAAATCACCGGCTTTAGCGTGGCGACTGTCGAGATGCAAAAACTGGCGTTAAATTTTGACAGTTGGGTCGCCCGTATGCATACCCCTGATACCAGCATACAAGTGATTCGAGCCTTACAAAAAAATTGTGCCGCGCCTGTTAAACAATATTTTGAGATAGATGATGCTGGCAATTTTAGTACCGATGTTATTTATTTAGTACTGTCAAAATAATCACTACCGCATCTTACCAAAAAAATCTGTTATAATTGAGGGTTTATTTTAGGCGAAACATTTAGGTGTAGTCATGACAGTTGCTACTTTTGACCCAAAAGCACAGATTTCCAAAACTCAAAATTTGGTAACGCCAACGCTAGTGGCGAGTGTTGAACCCACCATGCCACCAGCGGATACTCGTGTCAAACGCGTGTTTATCGAGACCCAAGGCTGTCAGATGAATGTGTACGACTCTGAAAAAATGGCAGATGTGTTAGGCGACTCCCATGGCATGGTGCTGACGGACAATCCTGAAGAAGCCGATGTGCTTCTGATGAATACCTGCTCGATTCGTGAAAAAGCGCAAGAAAAAGTATTTTCTGAACTCGGACGCTGGAAAAAGCTTAAAGAGAAAAACCCGAATTTGGTTATCGGTGTGGGTGGCTGCGTGGCGTCACAAGAAGGTGATAAAATCCAAAGCCGTGCCCCGCATGTCGATATGGTGTTTGGACCGCAAACCCTGCATCGCCTGCCAGAACTGTATGACCAATCCACCAAACAGCTGGATGTCAAACCCAAAAACCGTATCGGCGTCGTCGATGTGTCTTTCCCAAGCATTGAAAAATTTGACTTTTTACCCGAGCCCAAAGTGGAAGGGTTTAAGGCGTTTGTATCTATCATGGAAGGCTGCTCAAAATACTGCTCATTTTGTGTGGTGCCTTACACCCGCGGCGAAGAAATCTCGCGCCCCCTCGATGATGTACTTGCTGAGATTGACAGCCTTGCCAGCCAAGGGGTACGTGAAGTAACGCTATTGGGGCAAAACGTCAATGGCTACCGCGGCGAAAAACACGATGGCACGATTTGCCGTTTTAGTGAGTTATTACATTATGTGGCACACGTTGACGGCATTGAGCGCATTCGCTATACCACCAGCCATCCACTGGAATTTAGCGATGATATCATTGAAGCGTATGCCAAAATACCAAAACTGGTATCTCACCTGCATCTACCTGTGCAAAGTGGCTCCAACGCTATCCTAGCCGCCATGAAACGTAACCACACCATTGATATCTACATTGAGCAAATCCGCAAACTGCGCGCGGTGCGCCCTGATATGTATTTATCAAGCGATTTTATTATCGGTTTTCCCAATGAAACTGACCAAGATTTCCAAGACACACTCAATCTTGCCAAAGATTTGGATTTTGACCATTCATATAGCTTTATTTACTCTAAGCGTCCAGGCACCCCTGCGTCAGACTTGCCCGACAATATCGATATAGCAACCAAAAAAGCCCGTTTGGCTGAGTTTCAAAAGGTGATTGTCGATTCGACTTGGGCAAAAACCCAAGGCATGGTGGGTCAAACCGTGCGTGTGCTGGTGGAGCAACATGGCGACCGCAATCCTGAATTTTTGATGGGAACGGCAGATAATACGCGAACGGTATTGTTCAAAGGCGATGACGCGTTGATTGGTAAACTGGTGATGGTAAAAGTCACGCGAGCCATGAGTCCGCATTTGGTGGAAGGTGAGTTGGTGGAGGTTTTAGGTTAAGATAATGGCATTTGACATGTGGTTTGATTGTGACAATGAGAAAATTAATTGTCAAATTTCGCATGAGGACGAACGTATTTTACGTTTAGCCGAAGGTAACACTAACTTTTCAACGCTTACTTGGCTATTGGATAACTTTTATAATGACCCAGTCATTTATCCGAATGTTGCTAAATCACTGGTCGTTGAATTAAATAATTTGGCAGACTATTTTGCGAAAAATAACCATAAGCAATCTATCACTCACTGTCAGAAAATCGAAAACTTTATCCGTTTGTCAATTGAAAAAATGCAAGTTATTCATTGCATCAGTGATTAAAACACATAATTCAAACAGTAGATTGTGTGTGAATTTTAATTGCCATGACTTGGCGAATCATTTCACTGATATGTTTTTTAGTATCATCATCTTGGGTTACAAGCCAATCACTCACATCTTTATCCAGCAAATGCTGTTGTTCTCGCAACCGATTAAGATGGGAAATTTGTGTCGCTCTTTGCGCATTTGAGAAATCGTATTCAGTTTGCATATTGGTTTTCCTCGTTTTTGGTTGCTTTTCTGGCAGATATTAACCGAATCATATCATCATTATCCACATAACAATAGACAACAACTAACAAGCGATTTGCCATGCCTAATAATACAAATCTTGGTTCATCGTGGTCAACATCTTCACGTACTAGCGCATTCGGGTCAAGTAATGCAATTTTTGCTTCATCAAAACTTACACCATGTTTGATTTTATTACTCTCAGCTTTATTTTGGTCAAAAGTTATTTGTATCAATTTAGCGACCTACATTCATTTTTTCATTCACACTAGAAAAATATATCACATCTCTTTTTCTTTAGTGACACGTAATACTTCTTCTAGTGTGGTTTTGCCTGCCAATACTTTTTTGAGTCCATCGGCGCGAATGGATGGTGTTTTGCTACGGGCATACGCTTCTAACTCAAATTCGGCTGTTTGACTATGAATCAGTTGTCGCAGTTTGTCATCAACAGGCACCACTTCATAAATCGCAGTACGTCCCCGAAATCCTGATTGATTGCACTTCTCGCAGCCCACGGGTTTTGGCAGTTTAATCTCTCCGACTTCGTCTATTTCAGTAAAAATCTGCGTTTGATAGGCATCGGCAAGTGCCCATGTATGGCAATGCGGACACAAAGTACGCACTAGTCGCTGTGCCACCACGCCAATGAGGCTCGATGACAACAAAAACGGCTCAACCCCCATATCTTGTAGTCGCGTCACCGCACCAATCGCGGTGTTGGTATGCAGGGTCGAGAGCACCAAGTGACCTGTGAGTGACGCTTGCACTGCAATTTCTGCGGTCTCTAAATCGCGAATCTCCCCCACCATCACCACATCAGGGTCTTGGCGTAGCATGGCTCGCAAACTACGCGCAAAGGTCATATCCACTTTATTATTGACTTGGGTTTGCCCAATACCATCTAGCTGAAATTCAATCGGGTCTTCAGCGGTCAAAATATTACGGGTGTTATCGTTCAAATCCGTTAAAGCCGCGTATAGCGTCGTGGTTTTGCCCGAACCTGTCGGACCTGTGACAAGAATAATGCCATGCGGGCGATGGATTAAGCGTTTAAGCTCGCTATAATCATTGTCTGACAAACCCAAATAGGTCATATTTAATCGACCCGCCTGTTTATCCAACAGCCGCATCACCACACGCTCACCAAAATTTGATGGCAAGGTCGATACCCGCACATCCACTTCTCGCCCAGCCAGACGTAGTGAGATTCGTCCATCTTGCGGTACCCGTTTTTCAGCGATATCGAGTTTTGCCATCACCTTGATACGCGACACCAGTAGCGGTGACAGTTCCCGTTTTGGACTGACGATTTCTTTAAGCACCCCATCCACCCGAAAGCGCACCGATAGGCGTTTTTCAAAGGTTTCGATGTGAATATCTGAGGCGTTTAGGCGGATGGCTTCAGACAGTAGCGCATTGATTAGTCGAATAATCGGTGCGTCATCTTCTTGGTCCATCAAGTCTTCCGTTTCAGGGACACTGTCAGCAAGACTCATCAAGTCGGGATGGTCTTCAAGCCCAGCGGCAATATGCTGAGATTCCCCTGTGTTGCCTGCATAGACAGCGGCTAACTGCTTTTCAAAATCGTCACTTTGCGCCATAGCAAAATTCAATGGCAGTGGCACTCCTGCTTGACTGGCAAAACGGTTGGCTTCGTTGATGGCTTCCATAGGGGTATCAGCCGTCATCAACAACGTCGGCGGGGCAGTCAAATCTTGCGAGTATTGCAACAGCAGTTGATGACGTTTGGCAAAACTATAGGGCAAGGCAATCGGATTTAGCATAGGGATTATCGAATGAAATAAGCCAAGAAAAGATGCGTTCCATTGTAGCTTATCAACAAGACAAATCCTACCAAGGCGCACAAAAAGACCCTGAGACAAGCTATATTTTGTTATACTAAAGCATTTTTTACTGATTGATAACCATGACAATCAAAATCTAAAAAGGGATGACAATGACCCAAACCACTTTAACTCAAAATCCTGCGACCAAAAATTCTTCAAGCCAAAATACGCTGATAACCGCAAACGACCCCCTACACATTGGTTCGCGCACGTTTACCTCTCGTTTGCTCGTCGGTACTGGCAAATATACAGATTTGGCACAAACAGGCGAAGCCATCGCTGCCAGCGGCGCGCAAATCGTCACTGTCGCCATTCGACG
Organism: Moraxella sp. 179-F 1C4 NHS; assembly: GCF_045370505.1. Taxonomy (NCBI): domain Bacteria; kingdom Pseudomonadati; phylum Pseudomonadota; class Gammaproteobacteria; order Moraxellales; family Moraxellaceae; genus Moraxella; species Moraxella sp. 179-F 1C4 NHS. The sequence continues at coordinate 76,976 of NZ_JBIQEC010000001.1, forward strand.
CGTGAATATCGGGCAGAAAAAAGATGAACCCAATCTACTCGATGTGATTTCTCCCGAAAAATACACCATTTTACCTAACACCGCGGGCTGTTTTGATGCTGATACTGCTGTGCGTACCTGTCAATTAGCGCGTGAATTGTTGGATGGGCACAACCTTGTCAAACTTGAAGTATTGGGCGATGAAAAAAACTTGTATCCCAATGTCATCGAAACCGTGAAAGCGGCTAAGACGCTAATTGATGATGGCTTTGATGTAATGGTGTATACCTCAGATGACCCGATTGTTGCCAAAGAATTAGAGAGCATGGGCTGTGTGGCGATTATGCCATTGGGCAGTTTGATTGGCTCAGGTTTAGGATTGCTCAATCGCCATACCTTAAGTCTCATCATCGAGCAAACCCAAGTGCCGGTCTTGGTGGATGCAGGCGTGGGTACGGCCAGTGATGCCGCCATTGCCTTGGAATTAGGCTGTGATGGCGTACTGATGAACACCGCGATTGCCCATGCGCAAAACCCTGTATTGATGGCCTCTGCCATGAAACATGCGGTGATGGCTGGACGCGAAGCCTTCTTGGCGGGTCGTATGCCAGCACGCTATATGGCACAAGCTAGCTCGCCACAGACTGGCTATTTTTTCCGCTAATTTATTATTTCACACTTAAGGACATCGCATGCGTCTGCTCACCGCCATTGACCAGTTATTTATCTTACTTGAAAATCGCAATCAGCCGATGCACATTGGTGGGCTGTTCTTGTTTGAGATTCCCGATGGCGCAAGCGATACCTTTGTCAGTGATTTGGTGCAGCAGATGGTTACGCAAAAGACGCCGCCGAGTTTTCCGTTTAACCAAGTGTTATATCATCTAGCATGGTGGAAAACCGATGAAAACTTTGAAGTCGACCATCATTTTCGCCATATCGCCCTGCCCAAACCGGCACGCATCCGTGAGCTATTGACTTATGTGTCCCAAGAGCACAGCAAATTACTCAACCGTGCCAAACCGATGTGGGAATGTCACATCATCGAGGGGATTGAAGGCAATCGTTTTGCGTTGTATTTTAAGATTCATCATTCTATGGTCGATGGGATAGCGGCGATTCGTTTGGTCAAAAAATCGCTATCAGAATCGCCAACCGAGCGCATTAGCTTGCCAATTTGGTCGCTAATGACCCGTCATCGTCACCAACTCGATGCTTTGATACCAGAAGATAAATCCCTTCTGCGTGTCGTCAAAGAGCAAGCGCTGGCTATCCCACCCGCCATCAAAGCCTTATGTAAAAATGTGGTAGAGCGATTTGACAAGGACTATATTACCACCACCCAAGCGCCAGATAGCCCCCTCAACCAACCGGTATCAAGCTCACGGCGTATCTCTGCCCAATCTTATGAGCTTATTCGTTTTCAAACCATCGCCAAACATTACGCGGTGACCGTCAATGATGTGATTTTGGCGATTTGTTCGGGCGCGTTACGCCGTTATTTGCTCGATATCAATGGCTTACCCAAAAAACCCTTGATTGCTTTTGTACCCTTATCCCTGCGCGATGACAACGATAGCACAAGCCAACACGTTGGCAATCAAATTACCTTTATTTTAGCCAATCTTGCTACTCACCTTGCCGACCCTGTTGCCCGGTTAAAGACGATTAATGGCAGCACCAAAAATAGTAAAAAACGCTTTTCACGGATGAAGCAAGCCTCGTCGATTATTTATAGTGGGGTTGCTTATAGCCGTTCAGGATTGCAGGTACTTACCGGTCTGTTTCCCGATTATCGCGGTTTTAACTTGATTATCTCAAATGTACCAGGTTCTCATCAGCCATTGTATTGGCAAGGGGCAAAACTGCAGGCGCTGTATCCTGCCTCGATCGTGCTCAATGACCAAGCGATGAATATCACCTTGTGTACTTACGTGGATAAAATCGAGTTTTGTATCGTCACCTGTAGCCAAATATTGCCCCATAGCCAACGATTACTCACCTATATGGAAGAGGAACTCAAAGAATTTGAATCACTCATGAGCAATTAGGCTAATGCAAACTTTGACAATAAAAAACGGCAGTGACTGCCGTTTTTTAATGAAATAAACTTTATCTTATATTTAGTGATTTAAGATTTTTGACAAGAAATCTTTCGCACGCTCGCTACGCGCACCGGCAAAGAATTCTTCACGGCTACAGTTTTCAACGATATGACCTTGATCCATAAAGATGATACGGCTGGCGACTTGGCGCGCAAAGCCCATTTCGTGGGTCACACACATCATGGTCATGCCCTCATTAGCAAGCTCAATCATCACCTCAAGTACCTCTTGAATCATCTCAGGGTCAAGCGCGGAAGTTGGCTCATCAAACAGCATTGCAATCGGGTCCATACTAAGCGCGCGTGCAATTGCTACCCGTTGCTGCTGACCGCCTGACAACTCGGCAGGGTATTTTTTGGCATGCGCTGACAAGCCCACGCGGTCAAGATAACCCAAGCCTTTTTTCTGCGCTTCAGACTGACTACGACCCAATACTTTGATTTGTGCCAAGGTCAAGTTTTCTAAGATGGATAAATGTGGAAACAGTTCAAAATGCTGAAATACCATCCCTACCCGGCTTCGTAGTTTTGGCAAGTCAGTTTCTTTGGCGCCGACCGACATGCCATCAATCAAGATTTCACCTTGTTGAAAGGCTTCAAGCCCATTGACGGTTTTAATTAAAGTTGATTTGCCGCTACCTGATGGACCACAGATGACGGTCACATCGCCTTTGTGCACATGCGCGGTACAGTCCGTCAATACTTGAAAGTCGCCATACCATTTACTGATTTTGTTGACATTAATCATGATATCGGGACTGGCGTGTCCACTGTTTGATACCAAGCCACCAAATTCGTTGAGCCAGGTGGTTTCATCAATTTTAGTAACTACTGACATGTTATTATTCCTTTATTCAATATTGATTAAGCCATGCGAAAGCGTTTGCGTAGGTGGTTGACAGCGGTCGATGCGGTTAGACTGACCACAAAATAAAACGCCCCTGCCAGCAAGATATAGGGGGTTAGTAGCCCCATCAAGTCACCGCGCACGTATGAGGCTCGGAAGAAATCCACCAAGCCAATCGCAAACACCAAGGTGGTATCTTGGAACAAAATAATCGACTGCTGTAGAAGTAGCGGAAACATCTTGCGAAACGCTTGTGGCAAAATAATAAAACGCATGGTCTGACCATAAGTCATACCCAAGGCTTTAGCGGCATTGACCTGTCCTTTGCCAATTGACTGGATACCCGCACGGACAATCTCAGAAAAATACGCGGCTTCAAACACCATAAATGCCACCACGCACGAAGTGAACGCGGTATCCAACGTCAAATACGTGCCCGTCACCAAGTTATACACCATCGGTACAGCAAAATAAAACCAAAGCAATACCAACAGCAGCGGCACTGAACGGAAAAAGTTGACATACAGCTTGGCAGGCACGGCTAAAATTCGAATGCCCGACAACCGCATCAAGGCTAGAATCGTACCCAGTGTCAAACCGCCAATGATAGCTAAAAACAACACTTTGAAGGTGATCCATAACCCACCCATCAACCCTGGCATTGCGGCTTGTAATTCCATCATATTCATGCGCCACCCCCATCGATTTGACCTTTGATGCGTAATTTTTTCTCAAGCCAAGTCATAAAATAAATCAACACCAAATTAAACAATAAATAAATAATCGTGGTAAAGGTATATACTTCGATATTGTTTTGGGTATATTCACTGATAGTTTTGGTTTGGCTAATCAGCTCAGTAACCCCGACCAATGAAGCGACCGAGGCATTCTTAAAACAGTTGGTAAGCTCAGAGCTCATCGGTGGTAAAATCACCCGAAACGCCTGTGGCAAGACGATATGACGATACGTCTGTGGTAAGGTGAACCCAAGCGCATAGGCAGCATTGGTCTGCCCTTTTGGCAATGATTCAATGCCCGTACGCACTTGCTCTACAATACGCGCCGCAGTAAATAACCCAAGACCAATACTTGCTGAAATCACCGCCGAGGTATTTGGGTCTAACTCCTGAAACCACCATTTTTGTAACGCAGGTGTCAGCCAAGTAGGTGCCACATAAAACCAGAAGAATAACTGTATTAATAGCGGAATGTTACGAAAAAAACTCACATAAGCCGTACCAATCGCTCTGGCAGTTTTGTTTGGTAAAGTACGCATAATACCTAAAATCGTACCGATAATTAAGGCAATCAGCCAGCCACTCCCACCAATGACCAACAGCCATTTAAAGCCTGTCAATAGCCACTGCCAGTAGACTTCGTTACCTACACCTGTTGGTTGCAGCAACACGCCCCAATTCCAACTATAATTCATTGCCACCCCCAAAATCCTGTCTAGCAAATTGATTTACCCAAAAACTAAAACTGACGTAACCACAATTGATAGGTGATGACGTCAGTTTTATGTTGGATAGTAACCTTCCTAACCTAGTTTGTTGTTATCCCATCAACTAAGGTTTTGTTGCACTTGCAATTGCATTGCTTGCAGATGCCACAGCGGTTGCCACATTACTCGCGCCCGTTGCTACGGCATTGACGGTAGCAGATGCGGCTGCATTAGCGACGTCTTTTGGTTGCGCGCCGTCATGCGGATTGGCTAATAAGCTTTTTAAGTTGTCAGACATTTGGAAGTTCATGTTGATGTTTTTTGGTGGAATCGGTGACATGAACCATTTTCTGTAGATGTCGTTGATTTCACCTGATGAATAAGTCGCAACCAACGCATCATCGACTACTTTTTTGAATTCACTATCGTCTTTACGCATCATACAGCCATAAATTTCATACGATTGTGGGGTACCAACAATGACCCATTTGTTTGGATCTTTGGCTTTGGCTTTTTCACCCGCAAGCAGTACATCATCCATCATGAAGGCTGCCGCACGACCGCTTTCTAACATCAAGAAAGATTCGCCGTGGTCTTTGGCAGAAACGATGTTAATACCCATTTTTTTGTCATCGTTGAGTTTTTTGATAAAACGCTCAGAAGTAGTACCTGCGGTAGTCACTAAGGTTTTGCCTTTTAAATCCGCAAAATCTTTGATACCTGAATCTTTAGCCGTTAATAAGCGAGTACCAATCTCAAAGAAACCGTTTGAGAAAGCCACTTGTTTTTGGCGCTCTTCATTGTTAGTGGTCGAACCACACTCTAAGTCAACCGTACCATTTTGTACCAATGGGATACGGGTCTGTGAGGTTACTAGGTTGTAACGCACTTTGAGGTCTGGCATATTCAATTGTTTTTTGACTGCATCAACAATTTTTAATTGTAGGTCATGGGCATAACCCACAGGTTGGTTGGGCGTACCTGCGATATAAGAAAATGGAATTGAGGAATCACGGTAACCCAGCACGATTTCCCCTGATTTTTTAATTTTATCGAGCGTTTTTTCACCGGTAGCCGCTGCCGCTGGTTGGCTACCTTCAGTCCCTGCCGCTTTGTTGTCGCTGGCTTTGTTACAACCTGCAACACCTAATGCCATAATAGCAACGGTTGCTAAGGCGATTGGCTTTTTAGAGATTAAAATCATCCTATGATCCTTGTCGTATGATACGTTCTTAGTTAATCTTTTCGCTGTGTGGCTGTCAATGCCAAATCAAGTAAAAAGACTCCCCCCATCTCTTGATGTTTATCCTTCCCTGTCCTTCATCATCCCTCATCGCACCCGTTAAAATCTGGCAAAACCTTGCACAATGACTGATAAAAAATAGTTTAGGATACTCAAAAGATTTCAAATGTGTGTTTATAGTAATTTACTTTTCTGTGTTGTGACAATAGATTTACAAAAAATATTTTTTTCATCATCGACAATTTTTTTACCATTTTTTTGCTATTTTCTATTTTATCCCCATTTATAGCTCAATAAATTGATTAAAACTCACTTAACATAGGTTATTTATGACAACAGCGACTCAAGTACTTCACGATTTTGATATGCGCCAACGTTTTTATTTTGAGCAAAGCCCCGTACGCGGTGACGTGGTACGCATCAACGACAGCCTGCAGACGATATTGCAGCAAAAAGATTACCCAGTTGCCCTGCAAAAACTACTTGGGGAAATGTTGGTTGCGGCAAGCTTGCTGATTGGTACCTTAAAAATCGAAGGTCGTCTATCCATTCAATTGCAAAATTCAGGTGCAGCCACTGACCCTGAACAAGACAGCTTAACTTGGGCGATGGCAGAGTGCGACCACCAAGGTCACATTCGCGGTCTTGCAGAGTGGACAGGCGCGTGGCAATCCGCACAAACGGCAAATGATGCCTTTGCCAAACTTGGTAAAGTCGGTGAAGGGGTGTTATTTATTAATATCCAACCTGATGCCACGTATGGCACACAAGCAGAAGGTTATCAAGGCATTGTTGAGCGTGTGGCAGATAACTTGGCGGATTGTTTGGCACATTACCAACAGCAATCCGTACAGATTCCTACCTTAATCAACTTGGCTTGTGATGGTGAGCAAGCGGGCGGTATCGTGCTGCAGTTGCTACCACGTACCACAGAAGAAGAGTATGAGACGGTGGACAATGACTTGTTCCCCCGCTTAAAAATCTTAACCAAAACGCTAAAAGCTGAAGAGTTAACCACCTTGCCAGCTGATGAGATTTTATATCGCTTGTATCATGAAGAAGACGTGGTGACGGCTGAGCCTATGCCGTTGACCTTTGCTTGTACCTGCTCACAGCAGAAAAGTGAATCGGCAATTTTTCAGTTGGGCAAACCCGCTGCATTAGAAATTGCTAATGAGCATGGAGGCGCGGTGGCGTTAGATTGTGGTTTCTGCGGGCATGTTTACCGTTTTGATCACAAAGATATTGAAATGATTTTTGCTTAATTTAATGGATTGCCTAGCTACTTTTACATCATTTAAAATTGCGCAATATTGGTTACGCTTCTAGTTGATGTGATAGCCAAAACTAATACCAAAGTTACAAGTTAACTTTGGTATTTTTTTGCATATTTGATAAGTTATAAGCATCAAGTTTGCGATAACTTAAGTTAAGCTTGATAAGTATTATATTAAAAATTAATTAGGAAAATAATACAATAGAAAATAAGGATATTGTTATGTCAGTGGCAAAAAATATTGAAATTAGCAGCAGCTCAACGGTAAGTTTTGAAGATGCGATCAAAAAAGGCATTGCACAAGTCAACAAAACGGTTAATAACGTGGAAGGTGCTTGGATTAAAGAGCAAAAAGTACGCATTAGCGATGGTAATATTACTAGCTATAACGTGATGATGATTGTTAGCTTTGTAATTGAAGATGACAGCACTGATTTAAAATAAAGATTTTATTTATCCATAAAAACCCTAGCATAAGCTAGGGTTTTTTGTTGGTTGCCATTACTCTTCAACCCACTGTCCTTTACGATAAACCAAGGCAAATTTAGTCGCTTTGCCGTCTTTTTCTGAGCCGATATATTGCTCTGCATTTTTACGGCTCCAACGCAAAATCGTAGGATTGCCCTCATTATCGGTATCTGGCGCGGTAAATAAATACTGGAATTTATCTTCCAACTGATCTTGTATCGCGCGTAATTCTGACAGTTTTGGTGGGCGCGTCTCTCGCACTTTAGGAAATTTTGACGCTGCCAAGAATAACCCTGCTGCCCCTTCACGCAAAATATAATGGTCATCAAATTTTTGTGACTTGAGTTCTGGCATAGGAATTGCGGTCATGCGTGGTGGCGCTGCATCGCCATTTTTGAGTACTTTACGGGTATTATCGCACTGCTGACAGGCAAAATAGGCACCAAAACGCCCAGTTTTAAGCACCATTTGCCCATCGCATTTATCACAGGGTATGGTAGGCACATCGTCATTGCCTGCGGTTTCAAAGACGCCTTTTTCTAATAGATAGCCATCACAGTCAGGATTGTTACCACAGACATGGAGTTTTAACCCGCCATCGACGATATACCCATCCATCGCGGTATGGCATTTCGGGCAACGTTTTTTCTCAAGTAACGCTTGTATCTCGTCGTTGTTGTCCGCGTCGTCCTCACCGAGATTTTGGCTCTCTTTACTGGTTTGGCTATGGAAGGCTTCCACAGGCATCAAATTTTTGGTGCCTTTACAACGCTCTTTGGGGGGTAAATTATAGCCGGTACAACCCAAAAACACCCCTGTTGAACCGGTACGGATCTGCATTGGGCGCTGACATAAATCACAATGAATATCTGGGACATCGGTTGGGTTATTGGGCTTCATGCCGTCTTCGTCTTTGGCACGCTCTAACTTGCCTTTAAAATCGCCATAAAAATCATCCAGCACTTTTTTCCAGTTTTGCTGACCTTCAGCGACTTCATCTAGGTTTTCTTCAAGCCCTGCGGTAAAAGCATAATCCATCAAATGCGGAAAGCTGTTGACCAGTCTGTCAGTGACGATATCACCCATTTTTTCGGCGAATAAACGTTTGTTTTCTACCTTGACATACCCACGTTCTTGAATGGTTGAGATAATAGCGGCATACGTGGACGGACGACCAATCCCACGTTTTTCCAATTCTTTGACTAAGCTTGCTTCAGTATAGCGAGCCGTTGGCTTGGTAAAATGTTGGGTAGGCTCGATACTATCGACCACCAATTTTTCCCCGATTTTTACATCAGGTAATAGATTGTCTTCATTTTTGGCCGGGGGCTGTACTTTGGTATACCCATCAAAGGTCATCACGCGACCTTTGGCTCTCAGCTCAATCTCGCCAGCGTTGACAATCAACGTCATGGATTGGTACTGCGCAGGTGGCATCTGACACGCCACAAACTGGCGCCAAATCAGCTCATATAAGCGCTGGGCATCGCGCTCCATATCTTTTAGCGAGGCAGATTGCACCAAAACTTCTGAGGGGCGAATCGCTTCGTGCGCCTCTTGGGCGTTTTGCTTGTTACCATACACATTGGGCGATTTTGGGACATATTTTGCGCCGTATTGTTTGTCGATAAAACCGCGTACACTGGTGAGTGCATCCGCTGACAAAAAAGTACTGTCGGTTCGCATATAGGTGATATGACCTGCTTCATACAGGCGCTGAGCCAGCATCATGGTTTTTTTAACCGGAAAACCAAGGCGGGTACTTGCGGCTTGTTGCAGTGTCGAGGTAATAAAAGGTGCAGCGGGTTTTGACTGGGTGGGTTTTTCTTCCCGATCCGCCACGATAAAATTGGATGTTTCAAGCAATGCAACAACGGCATGGGTCTGCGCTTCGTTTTCTAGCGACAGGGGTTTGCCCGCTTTTTTTACCGCTTCTAGGCGAATGGTCTCTTGTTTGGCTTGCTGGCTGTGGGTATTGCTGTGGATTTCCCAATATTCCACTGGGGTAAAAGCGCGAATTTCACGTTCACGCTCCACCACTAGACGCGTGGCGACAGATTGTACTCGCCCTGCCGACAGTCCGCGCGCTACTTTTTGCCATAGCAATGGCGATACCATGAAACCAACGACACGGTCTAAAAATCGTCTGGCTTGCTGCGCGTTGACACGGTCATAGTTTAGCTTGGTGGGGCTTTTAAAGGCATTTTGAATCGCGTTTTTGGTGATTTCGTTAAATACCACGCGGCTGTATTTGTCATCACTGCCACCGATGACTTCTTTGAGATGCCAAGCAATCGCTTCCCCTTCTCTATCCAAGTCGGTTGCAAGATAAATTTCTTTGGCGTCTTTGGCAAGGGATTTTAATTCTTTAATGACTTTAACTTTACTGGGTAGAATTTCATAATGTGCTACCCAGTCGTGCTCGGGGTCAATGCCCATGCGCCGTACCAAGGCTTGCTGCGCTTTTTGCTCTTTGGTGAGCTTGGTATCCGACTTATCGTCGGTTTTTGCTGCGCCAGAACCCGACACAGGTAAATCACGCACGTGCCCCACACTAGAGCGGACGATAAAATCATTTCCCAGATACTTATTGATGGTTTTGGCTTTGGCAGGGGATTCTACAATCACCAAGGCTTTGCCTTGCCCCGAAGTTTTAGGCGCTGTTTTTGATGCTTTTGATGTGGCTGTTGATTTGGGCGCGGCGGCTCTTTCGGCCGACTGGGTGTCTGCTTTTGTATCAGCCGTATCCGTGGTTTTGGTTGACTTTCTCGCTGTCGGTGTTTTACTCATGTTGGGTTCACAAAATCATTAAAAAGGGTAAGTTAAAATACGAAAAGTTAGTTATTCTGCACCAATTTGGCATAATCATGCAATTTACTTTTTAACATGATTAGGTCTTTTTCGGTGGTTTCAAGTTCTGATTTCATGCCCAGTTGGCTATTTTCTTGCCAATAAATACACACAAAATTGGCTTTACAGCTTAAACCTTTAACAGTTGTTGCGATGGAGGCCGGTAAATCCACCTCCCGATTATCAAGCGCAAAATTAGCGGGATAATGCCCGGTAAAGGGGCGCCATTTGCCCTCAATCACCTGATAATCACAGGGGCGCATCTTCGCGTCTTCAATCACCACGCCGTATTGCGCCATCATGCCTTTACCGCGTTCGCCTGTATCGCCGATAATCCAATCAGGGCATGCGACCAGTTTTGGCTGCACGCCCACGCGTCTGGCCGCCATACGCAGATTATCACGCATGGTCTCACGTGCAGATGGTTTTAACCCCATGATACTACCGACAATAAACACCCCGATGGCGATGGCTATCCATATTCCCATTGATTATATTACTCGTACCAGCTGCTATTTTTGGATTTTTTAGATGACGTTTTTGCTTCAGTTTTGGTGTCAGCTTTGTTTTCGGCTTTGGCGTCAACTTTACCAGTCGGCTGCGGCTCGGAAGCTAGCATATCCATAATCGGCTGCCACTGGGCTTGAATGTCTCGATACGGTTTTTGGCTTTTATCAAAAATCGTCAAGCCGCGCTCTGCCAAGGCTTGATAAATACTACGCTCAGATAGCCAAGCCAGGGGTTGCTGCCCAATATCAGCAAAATACGCCATCAGTTTTTCGGTCGGTTCATTGTCCTGCATCAATTGACTACGCACGCGATTGGCAACCAGATAAATATCGACTTTGCCTTTGCGAATACGTTTGATGTCTTCTAGGCTTTTTAAAAAGCGTTTGGTACTGTCAATATCAAAAAAAGCGGGCAAAACAGGAATTAAAATCGCCTTGCATTCGGCAATCAGCTGTTCGGCTTTATTGCCTGATAACGCACCTGGGGCATCAATAATCAGCCAGTCATTTTTACCCAAGGTTTTTGGGATATCACCTATATCATTGCTATCGCGCCAGTCAATACCGATAATGGCAGGTACGTCCGCTGGGCGCATTTTTAGCCACTGTAGGCTTGATTTTTGGGGGTCTGCATCTGCCAATGCCACTGTTTTGCCTTGGTTTGCCAATGCCGCCGCTAGACTCACCGCAATCGAGGTTTTACCACATCCCCCTTTTTGATTGGCGATTAAAATTTTTTGCATGACCCTCACCCTGTTGATAAAAAATTAATGCAATATCACCACATTAACCCAAAATTTAACCCTGTTAATTTGACGCTATTCATTTGGTTGTATTAAGTAGCCTAACAAAATTTTAACCATTGATAAATGCTTTTATATAAATAATCTGTTAAATTAAAAAATATCAATTCATTAACGGTTTGATCGGTTTAGCCAGTTTTTGACTGGCTGATGGCGACTGTAAACTTCAAAGGTGCCACCATGACGATGCTTTCATTCATAGAGACCTATCACCCAGCAACCACCTCAAAAAAAATGCTTGGACTGTTTGCTGTCACTGCCTCGATGACAGGTTGTGCTACCTTGGGCGGCGGATTAACACCCACTCAGTGCCAACAAAGCAATTGGCAAACCATTGGTTATCAAGATGGTTTACTGGGTCGCAGTCAAGATTATATTCAAAAGCATATCAAGCAATGCGCTAAAGCCAATGCTGTGCCTGACCAGCAACAGTGGCGACAAGGTCGTGAAGAAGGATTAAAACGTTATTGCACACCGCTACGCGCTTACCAGTTGGGACGTGAAGGCTATGACTACAATGATGTATGCCCACAATCGATGACGCTTGGTTTGTTAAAAGCGCATGACGAAGGTTATCTCAACTACCAACGTGAGCAAAGGCTAAATCAACTGTGGTACAACACCGACCCATTTTGGGGCTCACCCTTCTACGGTAGTCGTTTTGGTGGTTGGGGCGGTTTAGATAGAAGGTCACGCCCGTATTATCCACGGAGTGTACCTAACAACCGCCACCCAAAATACACTGATACCCATCAGCCTACATCAAGCCAACCTGTAGCGCCTCGCCCCGTTACATCTAGCAATGATGCAACCATAGGTTCAAAAAAATAATCGCAGCTAAGATAGAAAATAACACGACGAATTTATTGTGAAATTTTGTTTTGAAATCTCGTTGCGCAATCTCGTTTAGCGATACGGCTCGTTGCGTGATGGCAACAATTTACAAATTAAAACTAAAAAAGAAGTTCGGGTTTATTTAATCGAACTTTCTTATTAAACCAGTAGCTTATCGAATCAACCGCTTATCACCTCAATAGCTTAACCCATTACAGTAACCAAAATAGCCGTGTGCTTGACCCGCTTGGTTATCAAATCAAAGGATTGATTGTCGGTATTTTTTGGCTCTCAGCGTTTTGGCTGGCGTTGGATGTTTGAGGCGCTTTGTTTTTTTGATATTTGGTGGGGTCAAAGCTTTGCACAGCAGGTGCAGTTGGCACCCCTTTTTGCTGAAGCTGCTCATCAATCTGCCCCGCTTGGATGTTTTCCCCTTCAAATACACGGATATGCTCATCACGCTTTAACTGCAAATTTTCAAAGTCAAACAACTCACGGTCAGCGAGCTGTGATGGTGCGACATTTTGCATCGCGCCAAATATCGAATCCAAGCGATTCGGGTATTGCTGATCCCATGTGCGTAACATGTCATTAATCATCGCCCGTTGTAGATTTTCTTGGCTGCCGCACAGGTTACAAGGAATAATCGGAAACTGCTTGTAATTGGCATATTTGATAATGTCTTTTTCTTCCACATACGCAAGCGGACGAATCAAGATATTTTGCCCATCATCCGATAGCAGTTTTGGTGGCATCGCTTTGAGACTACCGCCGTGAAATAAATTTAAGAAAAATGTCGCCATGATATCATCACGGTGATGACCGAGTGCCACTTTGGTTGCACCGATTTGTTTGGCAAATCCATATAACGAACCACGGCGCAGACGTGAACACGCAGAACAGTAAGTTTTACCTTCTGGTACGATTTGCTTGACCACGCTATAGGTGTCTTTTTCTAAAATATAATACGGAATGCCATGCTTGGTCAGATAGTTGGGCAAAATATCTTCAGGATAGTCAGGTTGCTTTTGGTCAAGATTGACGGCAATCACATCAAACTGAATCGGTGCTATTTTCTTTAAGAACAATAAAATATCCAGTAAGGTAAAACTGTCTTTACCGCCTGAGATACACACCATGACCACATCACCGTCTTCAATCATGTTGTAGTCACGAATCGCCCAAGAGACCAGCTTACGTAATTTTTTTTGTAGCTTGCGAAAACGCGCAGATTTGATGTCATCGCCTTTGCTGTCACCTTTGGCATCGCCCAAGATTTGCTGCGCTTCATTGTTTAACGCTTCATTCAAAGCTTCATTGTCTAAAGTATCATTGTTTGACGCCTCATCATCCCAATCATTATCATCAAGCCCATCTATGTCACTCTCTAATAGTTGGGCTGATAATTGGGGTTTTAATTCAGCGGCAGACATGGTTGCTGCTGGGCTTACAGAATTGTTTGATTGCATAAGATACCTAACTGATGATAAACCAATAAATAAACCTATGATGACGCTATCGGCTATCAACGACGCATTATTTATTGGGAAAATTGCAAATAAAAAAAGCATTTAGCGTAAGGCGGACTAAAATACCACCCACAATAAATGCTTGATTGAGCGTATCTATAACCGCCTATCAGATAGAAAACGCCTATCACATAGTCGGCTATTATACGGCAAAATTACGCGGTTGTAGCCATTTGAATGACATCTTGCTGTTTTAGAAGATATTTTTTATCCGCGTCATCCAACTGGTATTGGCTTTTTCAATTTTTTCGGTAATTTCCTTTTGTTGCTGTTCAAGCTTGATATCCATCAGATTTTTTTCTTTAAATAAACCATATTGGGCATCGCCTTTATAAAACTCAGTTTCACGGTAACTGTCATACGCATGTTTGAAAAGCACATTGAGCACAGCGGCGAGCGGCAAAGCAATCAGCATACCTGCAATGCCTGCCAGTGCCGCCCCGGCAAGTACCGCAAATATCACCCACAATGGTGATAAACCAATTTTATCACCCAACAATAACGGCTGCAAAACATAACCTTCCACCGCCTGCCCTACCATAAAGGCACCGACAATTAGCACTAAATGTACCCAGTCCACGCCAAATTGAAATAGCCCTGCAATAATCGCCGCAATAAAGCCAAGGGTAAAGCCAAGATACGGCACAAAACTTGCGATACCCGCCATCATACCGATGATAAGACCGACTTTAAGTCCAATGAGTTGCAATTGCACCGCGTACACCATACCGAGCAACACCATCACTAGTAGCTGACCTTTGATAAATGACATCAACGCTTCATCACTTTCTTTGGCGATACGATAGACCGATGGAATATAACGGTTGGGAATCATATGACGCATTTTTACCAAGCGCTCATCCCAATTATATAAAAAATAAAACATCAAAATCGGCACCAGTACCACAATGCCCGCCACGTTGATTATATTCATGCCCGATAACATTAAATTGGTAAAAAATGAACGCGCATCAGTGATATTGTAGTTTTCTTTGAGATAATCGACCAAGCCTTTGGACATATCACGTACTTGCATGGCAGGTAAACGTATGGGTGTGTGAGAACGCACCCAGCCTCGAAGCGTATTGTTATAATAGTCAATCGCTGTCGGTACATACTTCCATGCCGATTGTAACTGCTCCCACACCAGTGGAATGAGCCACCAGAGTATCAATCCAATCATCAGCCCAGTGGACAAATATACCAGCAAAATCGCCACCCAGCGGCGAATGTGTGCCTTGTCCTGTAATTTTTGAACCAACGGATTAATTGCATACGATAAAATAAATGCTACCAAAAATGGCAAAATTACCGATTGTAATTGATAAATGATATAGCCTATTGCAACCAAAAATAGCGATATAAATACCCGTTTGAAAAACACATCTTTCGTAAATCGATAAGGGAATGGGTTGTACATAGGTTCCTCAAAAAAGCCAAATACGCCAAAAATATAAGGGTAATGTCAAATAAAAGACGGTCACTGCCATCGTTGTATTTTCGACTAATTTTAGGTAATTTGACAAAAATAGATAGCGCAAACTGCACAACTCATACAAATATTCAAAGCTATGTTATAAAGCCCTATCACATTTGTGGGGCTTGAAAGCGTTATGAACGATAAACAGCCTAATATTAGCCAAGTAGCAAAGCGATGGATTATTTTTCTTTTTGATGGGAATTTGGGTATAATGCGCGTATTACTTTTCCCAATGATTCTGGCGATAGGAAGACCATGACTACACAACCCACTTCGTTAAGTTATAAAGATGCTGGCGTCGATATCGATGCTGGCGAAGCGTTAGTTCAGCGCATTAAATCAGTTGCCAAAGCAACTAGCCGCTCTGAAGTAGTCGGTGGTTTGGGTGGATTTGGCGCCTTGTGCCGTATTCCACAAGGCTATAAATCCCCTTTATTGGTCTCAGGGACTGATGGTGTCGGTACCAAACTCAAACTGGCTTTACAACTGCAGCAGCACGACACCATTGGTCAAGACTTGGTAGCGATGTGTGTCAATGACCTGCTTGTATGTGGCGCCGAGCCGTTATTTTTCTTGGATTATTATGCCACAGGAAAACTAGACGTCGATACCGCAGCAACGGTTATCAGCGGTATCGGTGACGGCTGTAAATTGGCAAATTGCGCGCTCATCGGTGGCGAGACGGCTGAAATGCCAGGTATGTACCAAGATGACGACTATGATTTGGCGGGTTTTTGTGTGGGCGTCGTCGAAGAGTCGGAAGTGATCACGGGTAAAAACGTTGCCAACAGTGATGTGTTAATTGGTATCGCCTCTAGCGGCGTGCATTCAAATGGTTACTCATTGGTGCGTAAAGTCATTGAAGTCAGCGGTGCCGATCTTGCCACTGAACAATTAGACGGCAAAGCATTAAAAGACGTGTTGATGGCACCGACAAAAATCTATGTCAAAGCCATTGGACAACTGCAAAAAACCTTGGGCAACGCAAACTTGCATGCGATGGCGCACATTACGGGTGGCGGCTTGACGGAGAACCTACCACGCGTATTGCCCGACCATTTGGCGGCGCAAATTGATGTGAGTTCTTGGACATTCCCGCCTGTGTTCCAATGGCTTCAGCAAAAAGGTCATATCGAGCAGATGGAAATGTACCGCACTTTTAACTGCGGCGTGGGTTTTGTCGTCGTGGTACCGGCAGATAAAGCAGACCAAGCCATTGAATTACTCAATGAACAAGGCGAAACCGCATGGAAATTGGGTGAAATCGTTGAAAGAACAGGCGATGCGGTAACCTATCGCTAATGTTATCCGCGACTCAATCGGTTACTTTACTATTGGGCTATTTTACCCTTAATTTACCCTTAAGCTAATTTATCCTTGAGCTAGTTTATCCTTGAGTTAATTTAAAAGGTGCGTTTTTACGCACCTTAGTTTTTCCAACCTATTGCTTTGCTATCTTTATGAAGTTGAACATGACAAACCCTACCCCGTTAAAAATTGCCGTCCTCGTCTCTGGCAGTGGCAGTAACCTGCAAGTATTAATTGATAAGCAGCTGCAGCAATTATTAAACATTCAAATCGTGGGCGTGATTAGTAATAAAGCCGATGCCTATGCACTTGAGCGCATCCGCCTTGCCAATGAGCAGCAAGCTAATATTGCAACCGCAGTGATTGCGCGTGACGATAATGGCAAAAAATATACCCGTGTCGGTTTTGAACAACGGGCACTGCAAGAATTGCGCGCGTGGCAACCTGATTTGGTGGTGTTGGCAGGATTTATGCGGATTTTAACGCCGCTGTTTATTGATGGTGTCACCAGCAAGGATGGATTAAACGTGCCCATGATAAATCTGCACCCGTCACTGCTACCCAATTATAAAGGCTTAGATACCCATACCCGTGTGCTACAATCTGGCGAGCGCTATCATGGTTGCAGCGTGCATTTGGTAACGAGCGAACTCGATGCGGGGGAAGTCATCGCCCAAGCGGTGACCTGCGTCAACGCGGCTGAAAATGCTAGCCAATTACAGCAGCGCGTTCATGCGATGGAACACCAACTGCTGCCTATGGTGGTGGGGTTATTTGCTGAGCGGATTGTTTCGCTTAACAATAACCAACTCACCAACCGCCTTGGACTCAATTTGCCTATCAAGTTATGGTTATAGTTAAATTATGGCTATTATCAAAAAAAACGCCTACAATCAAATTTAGGCGTTTTTTATGTTTATCACAGTTTATCCTCGAAGTGCCGATACACTCAGTATCACGATTAGCAAAAATACATAGCGCCCTACCCACACGTTATCTAAAAATGCGTTAAAGCAAAGCTTACGATCGTAGGTCAGACATTGTTTATTTTGTCGGTAAAACATGGCAACGATAGGTAGCAGCGCCAATACTGAAAGCGCGCCAAAATAATGCCAAAACACGCCCGCCAAACTGAGCAAAAACACCCCTTGAAGTAGGCTAATTATCAACACATCGTGTTTACCAAATAAAATCGCGGTGGATTTGACCCCAATTTTTAAATCATCCTCACGATCTGCCATTGCATATTGGGTATCATACGCCACCGTCCAGCACATATAGCCGAAAAACAGCAGCCAACACCAAATATCAACCTCGGTCTGCCCCGTTAATACTTGCGATACCGCAACATACGCCATCGGAATCGCCCAGCCGAAAGCCGCCGCCAAAAACACTTGCGGCAAATGGGTAAAGCGTTTCATAAACGGATAGATAAACGCCAACGCCACCGCACCAAATGACCAAATAAAAACCTGCACAGGCAAAAATATTAATAGCGATGCACTCACCCAAGATAAAATTAAAAACGTCCAAACCGCTTCTTTACCCGTCAAGCGACCATCCGCCAGCGGTCTACCTTTGGTTCGCGACACATGCCCATCGACTTTTCTATCAGCAAAGTCATTGATGGCACAGCCTGCCGCTCGCATCAACACCGCACCCGTCGCAAAGATTGCCACCACATGCCAAGGGGGCAATTGCTCAAACCCTTTTGCCGCCAAAAACACCGCCCATAAAGTCGACCAAAACACCAACTCAATGCCCACAGGCTTATCAAAGCGGGTCAGGTGAATATAGGCTTGTAGCTTATCTTTAAAAGACAGAGTGTGTGTAGCCATAGCATGTTTAATTAAACTAATCAAAAAGGAATAGAAGGTTGATGCTAGCGTAGCGCTAGGCAATAGTGTAGCGCTAAATGTTAGCCAAATCGTCGATAAATTTGTTACCCTTACAGCTGTAAGCCAATCATCAGCAGTTGGTAATCCAGCCCAATCGGTGATTGGTCTTGCAGATAGCGTCTAAATGTCGCCGTATCGATGCTGTCTTTGCCAGAGACGGCGCCGCCCATTTGCTTGAGATTTTTTAACAGACTTTTTAAATTGTCATAAGAGACAGCAAACGCTTGCTCGGTGTGATACATTAGCGTGCCTTGACGCTGTTGTTGCAAAGTGTGTATCGCCGCTAGCCAAGCGTGACTGGGTAAAAAATCAAACACAGGCAACTTGGGAAAGCGCTGACGGACTTGATGAAAAGAACCTGCCACCGGAATCGCCAAATGCAGCTGACCTTTGGTTTTGACGATGCGCCCAAGCTCTGCGATAACGCTTGGCGATGTCCAATGAAGGGCAAAACTACTCATCACCAAATCGGCTGATTGATTCGCCAATGCCATATCTGCCATATTGGCGCAAAGCGCTTGGCTGTGCAGCGTCATTGGAGAAGTTGGTGAGGATGAGGTAGATGACAGCGGCATCGACAAAAGATGCGCGACTCGCTGTTGCCAAATTGCAAGCATACTGGCAGCAGTATCGACGCCATATAACTGAGCGGAAGCTAACGCTGCATTTTGTAAAAACTTTGACATCACCGCCTGCGTCAATTTTCCTGTGCCACAGCCCACATCAACCACGCAGATATCGGTTACGCCGGTATGGTAACGCACAATGAGCTGCGCCAAATGCTCTGCCACCTGCGATTGAATCGGCGTGGCGGCATCGTATGAGGTGGCAAATTGTTCAAAAACAGGGGTAACAGTACAGGACATCATCGACTAAAACAACAAATCAGTCAACTTTAACACTATTAATCAGCCTTGCATAGTCATAATCGTCTTGTGTGAGCAAATCAACCCCACAAGGCAAATTGCCTATCCAATCCAAAAAGCGATTAATCATGGCTTTGCCAACAAAAGATTTGCCATGCTGCGGCACAATCATCTCGACATCTAACTGCCGAACCGCATCTGCCCAAAAACGGGTGACTTTATTACTGACCATGTAGCGCTGATGAAACCCTCGCATGGTCGGAATATGCGCGTCAAAATCTTCCACTGGCACATTCGCATCACCGAGCAACGAAGCCCCCATATCGCCTGAAAATAAAATTTTGCTGATGGGGTCATAAAACTGAAAATTACCTTCTGAATGCAGAAAGTGCGCAGGCAAAGCAAATAACTGGGTTTTCCCCAAAGGTAACACCGCGCCTTCATCTGGCAGCGCAATCAAGCGCTTAAGATACCCTTCTTGCAGACGGTCAGTGGTAAACGCGGAGTTAAGATGCGGTAAAAAACGCTCCCACAATCTTGAGATGACGATATTGGCTTGGGTATGCAATAGCCAACGCGGCAATGACGCAATGATATCAGGGTCTTGGTGTGAGCCAATCACATAGCGGATATGCCTTATATCAGTATGTTTGAGCAGTGCAAGGGTGAGCGGCGTATAGGTCAAATCCCCACCTGGGTCAATAACCGCGCCGACAGTTTCCTCATCTGAGTGCAAAATTAAAAATTGATTGGACTGAATACCGTCACCTTTTACCAAATCACTAAACATAATGCACTGATGCTTGCCATTATCAAAAATTATTTTACCGCTCATAACCTATCTACCCATTTAACCGACAAATAAAACTTAACACGCTAATAAAAAACGCTATCACACACGCTATAAAATTGTGCAGCAAAGTGACTTTGAATGACTTTGCAAACCATTGTTAACCGTTTGTTATTTGCCTCAATAAACTGCCCTTAAACCCTTAAAAATAGTAAGGATTATAGCATTTTATTGACGGGATTGAGGGCATTTTTGCCCAAATCCCTGTTAACTAAATTATGCTCAAATTTGTTTTTAGTGGTATTATACCAAGCAATTTTTTAGGCAAAATTTGTGTGCTTTAAGCGCATGATTACTGCAAACGGTAAAGGCAATTTGTTATGATTTTGGCACTTGAAAGTGTATTTGACCAATGCTCAGTGGCATTCGTGGATTTAGCAGGTAATGTCATCGCTGAACAGACCCTGACGGGAAATCGTCTACAAACCCAGCAAATTTTGCCGATGATACATGCGCTGATGACGGCATCATCGATTGATTGGTCACAACTGACTGCGATTGCTTTTAATCGAGGTCCCGGGGCTTTTAGTGGCATACGCATTAATACGGCGGTAGCGCAAGCCATCGCTTTTGCCCATGATGTGCCATGTTTGCCTATATCAAGCCTGCAAGCTATCGCCCAAGCGGCATTTGAACGACACCAAAGCCCCCACGTATTGGCGCTGACAGATGCGCGCATGAACCAAGTGTACGCCGGTGAATACGCCGTGAGCGATGGTATCATGCAGCTTGTGGCAGGCGCTACTGAGCATTTGCTTGATTATGACAGCGTGATAGACAAAGACTTAGCCTTAGTAGGCAATGGCGCAACCTTGGTCAATGCGCAGCTAGGTCAGTCCATCTTTGCCGATATTCGCCCCTCAGCGGTTATCATTGCCAAACTTGGGCTAACCTTGTATCAGCAGCACCAATCCGTCCCTGCTGAGCTGGCGTTGCCGGTTTATTTAAGAAATAATGCGTGGAAAACCCTAGCCGAACAACAAAAGGCTTAATTTATCGGCTGATTGCTCAGATTGTCTTAAGTTTGACTCGCTACCCTTTACCTTGTTATAAGCGCAAAAATTGTTAGCTTTGACTGTTAATAACTAACATTGTTGGATACGTTATGGATCTTATTTTGATTTTTAAAGCCATCATCATGGGCATGGTTGAGGGCATTACCGAATTTTTACCGATTTCAAGTACCGGGCATTTAATTCTTGCCGACTCCTTGTTAAATTTTTGGACCAAAGACAAAGCCGACTTGTTTATCGTTGTCATTCAGCTGGGTGCGATTTCAGCGGTAATTTATTTGTACTGGGGACGGCTATGGCGTGCCTTGATGGGACTTATTACGGGTAAAGACCCTGAGCGTAAAAACCCGCGTCAATTGGGCATCTCGCTGATTATTTCCACCATCCCGATTATGCTGATAGGTTTGATGTTTGATAAAGCGTTAAAAGCGGCATTATTTAACCCAACCGTGGTGGCAATCTCATTGATTGTCGGTGGTTTGATTATCTTTTGGGCGGAGCGCCAACAACACAAACATACGGTCAAATATGCCGAAGCGGAAGATATTGATATTAAAACAGCGATTATCATTGGTTTGATTCAATGTCTTGCCTTGATTCCTGGTACTTCTCGCTCAGGTTCTACGATTATCGGTTCCCTATTTTTGGGGGTATCACGTAAAGCGTCTGCGGAGTATTCTTTCTTTTTAGGGATTCCTGTATTAGTAGGTGCTGGACTATTAGATCTGACCAAAAACCATCATATTTTAACCAGCGCTGAAGACTGGACCATCATGGCAGTGGGTGTGGTGGTCTCATTTATTTTTGCTATGATTTTCATCAAATGGTTGGTTAACTGGGTCAGTACCCGTGATTTTACGATTTTTGCGTGGTGGCGCATCGTGGTAGGCATACTGGTACTCATCGCTGGTATGCTGGGCTATATTTAAATCCCTATGCTATCTCATCAATCAATCCAACTGTATTATGTTGACACTTTGCCAAGCGAGCAACGTTTGGCAAACGTCGAAACCATACTCACTCCTTTATCCGTCAATTTACAACTACAAAAGATTACTAGCAAAGTAACTCAAAAATGGCTGAAATCAGTCGATGATAACAGTGTGCTGATTGATGAGGTAGGTGATGTTTTTGTCATCGCAGCGGGCATGAAAGTCAGCCCAAATTGGCAAAACCTACAACAGCGGGTGGTCAAAGCGGGCAAAAAAACTGAACTGCTACTCAAAGCCATGCAGCTACAAGCCAGCATGACTGTCATTGATGCAACCGCAGGGTTTGGGCATGATAGCTTAATCTTGGCAAGTACCGGTGCCAGTGTGACTTTGCTTGAACAGCAGCCACTCATGTTTTTGCTACTGCAACTAGAACAGCGAAAAATGGCGCAGCATCGCAACTGGCAAAAATTGATGAGTCGATTAACGATTTATCATGGCGATGCGATAGAGTTGCTGGCTAGATTGCCAAAAGTCGACCGTGTCTATCTAGATCCGATGTTTCCCGCTGATAGCTACAAATCAGCGGTTAATAAACATATGCAGATGTTGCATACTGTGACGACCCCACCGTCGATTGCGCAATCACAACAATTATTGTGGGCGGCGTTGGCACAAATAACCCCACAGGGTGTGGTAGTAGTTAAAAGACCTAAATCAGCGCCTTTTCTTGCAGACAAATCGCCCAACCTAAGCCTATCAAATGATATCGTGCGTTTTGATAATTATTTGAACCGCATTTAGTTTGAATAGCGTCTAGTTGCCATGTTAAAAAAAAGCTGATGAGTATCAGCTTTTTTTGTGGGTCTGGTTATTATTGACCAACCTTTTGGTTACCGACGGCAGGCGCTGCATCATCGCTGGCTTTTGGTGCGTTGGGCGAGGCAGGCGCATTATCAATCACGGTATCATTTTCCGTAATCTTATCCATGTCTGAATTATCCGCGCCGCCGTCATCTGCAGCCTCTACCTCATCGCTACTCGCTGGCATCGCATCAACAGGGGTCGCTGCTGTGCCACTGGCGCTGGTAGCGTCAGGACCGGCATCTACGGTGGCATTGGCTTCGGTCACAGCGGCGCTATTTTTTTCATCGGCAGGCGCAGCTGACATTGGTACGGCTTGTGATTCTGCCGCTGATGCTGCCGCGGCATTGTCTGTGCTGTCTGTCTTTTTATCACAAGCTGTCAACGTAAGCGCCGATACTAAACTCAGCATGGTGATTTTTGCTAGTGTGTTTTGCATGGGTAATCCTCTACTATCAATAAATCGCTCAACCCGACAACGTACTTGATAGTCTATATAGTAAAAATTGCTCAATCAACAAGGTTGCTAATTCAAAGATGATAATGATATCACCTTAAATTTTGCCATGGCATTGCTTGTATTTTAAACCCGAACCACATGGACAAGGGGCATTTCGGCTAATTGCTAAGTTGGCATAAGGATTGTCACCATTTTCAGCCATCTCTGGACTCGCGGTTGCCGCTGCTGAGCCGCTTAGACCAAATGAATACGTGGCTCGCGTGCGTTGCTGGCTGTTACGCGCAATCATGTCTTCATCGTCACTTAGCTCACCGGTCACGCCATTCATTTCTTGGTGCTCAAAATGCAGACGCATCATCTCGGCTTGTTCACGTTGCTGGCGCTCAAGCTCAGCGATTTCTTCTGGCGTTGGGATATGAACACGCGCTAAATCTTGCACGGTTTCAGACTTGATAGCACCGAGCATACTTTGGAACAATGAGAAAGATTCAGATTTATATTCTTGCTCAGGATTTTTTTGCGCATAGCCTCGCAGATGGATACCTTTACGCAGTTGATCCATTTGGTTTAGATGTTCTTTCCAATGCTTATCTAGGCTAGATAGCATAAAGTGACGCTCAAGTTGGGCGGCATTTTCCTCGCCCATTTGCTCACGGCGAGCGCGGTAGTTGAGTAACGCAGCCTCAATGATTTTTTGACGCAAACCTTCTTCATCCAAACGACGATCGGCATCTAGCCAGTCATTGATTGGCATATGAATACGAAACTCACTTTCAAGCTCGTCTTCAAGCCCATCAATGTCCCATTGGTCATCAATCGAACCGGGTGGCACGAATTGGTCAATCAAGGCATTGTATACATCGTAGTGCATCGCTTCGATACCTGCTTGTAGATTACTTTGGGCAAGCAGTTCATCGCGCTGTTTATAGATAACCTTACGTTGTTCGTTGGCAACGTCATCGTATTTGAGTAGGCTCTTACGGGCATCAAAGTCGCGGTTTTCCACTTTCCTTTGGGCGTTTTCAATCGAGCGTGACACCATTTTGTGCTCAATGGCTTCGTCTTCTTTTAACCCCATGGCGCGCATCATATTGACCACGCGATCGCCAGCGAAAATCCGCATCAAGTCATCTTCAAGCGACAAGAAAAAGCGTGACTCCCCCGGGTCACCTTGACGACCCGCGCGACCGCGCAATTGGTTATCAATACGGCGTGATTCGTGACGCTCAGAACCGATGATATGTAAACCACCCGCTTCTAGCACTTGTTGGTTTCGCACTTGCCATTCGGCATGGGCTTGCTGTTTCATTTCAGGGGTGACGTTGTCGATTTTGGCGAGCTCTGCTTGCCAGTTACCCCCCAAGATAATATCAGTACCGCGACCTGCCATGTTGGTGGCAATAGTGACCGCATTGGGTCTACCTGCTTGCGCGATAATATCGGCTTCACGCTCGTGCTGTTTGGCATTGAGGACGTTATGTTGAATGCCTTCTTGCGTCAGTAACTCTGAAAGCACTTCACTGGCTTCAATGGTTGCCGTCCCCACCAAAATCGGTGCCTGTTTTTCTTGAATGCGTTTGATTTCGCGAATGATGCCTTGATATTTGCCCATTTTACTTAGGAAAATTTGGTCATCAAGGTCAATACGCTGAATCGGTTTGTGGGTGGGGATAATCACCACATCTAAATCGTAAGTTTGTTTAAATTCCGCAGCTTCGGTATCGGCTGTACCTGTCATGCCTGAGAGTTTGTCATACAGACGGAAATAATTTTGGAATGTCGTGGTGGCAAGCGTTTGGTTTTCGGCTTGGATTTCAACTTGTTCTTTGGCTTCAACCGCTTGGTGCAAACCTTCTGACCAGCGGCGACCGGGCATGGTACGCCCTGTGTTTTCATCGACAATGATGACTTCGCCTTCATGCACGATATAGTGAATGTTTTTAACAAATAAATGGTGCGCACGAATCGCGGCTTGAACGTGGGCTAGTAGTGGCAAGCGCGTTGGGCTATATAGGCTCTCATTTTCGCCAAGCTCGCCTTTTTCTACCAAGAATTTTTCGATTTTCTCGTAGCCTTTTTCGCTGATTTCGATTTGACGATTTTTTTCATCAATCCAAAAATCCTGCTCACGGTTTTCGCGGTTGCCTTCTTCGGTTTCTGAGCGTTTGAGGCGCGGGATGATGGTGTCAATCAGCCTGTACATGGCGGATGAGTCTTCGGCTTGACCCGAGATAATCAGCGGCGTACGCGCTTCATCAATCAAAATCGAGTCAATCTCATCGATGATACAATAGTTGAGTCCGCGCTGTTTTTTCTCATCTAGGCGAAATACCATATTGTCACGCAGGTAGTCAAAGCCGTATTCGTTGTTGGTACCGTAGGTAATATCTGCGGCATAGGCCTCAAATTTTTCCATCGGGTCTTGCTGTGAGTAAATCACGCCGACAGTTAAGCCCAAAAAGTCAAACAACGGGCGGTTTAATTCGGCATCACGGCTTGCCAAGTAGTCATTGACGGTGACGACATGCACGCCTTTACCGCTAATCGCGTTGAGATAAATCGCAAGCGTTGCCATCAAGGTTTTCCCTTCACCCGTGCGCATCTCGGCGATTTTACCTTCGTGCAGGGTGATACCCCCGATAAGCTGTACATCGTAGTGACGCATGCCAAGGACACGGCTTGAGGCTTCACGACAGACCGCAAAGGCTTCAGGTAAAATGGTATCTAGGCTAGTACCCTGCTCAAACTGGGTTTTAAATTCCGCAGTTTTTTGTTTTAATGCTTCGTCAGAGAGGGGCTGGATTTTGGGTTCTAAGGCGTTGATTTTGTCGACCAACTTACGCATTCGCTTAAGCTCACGGTCGTTTTTGGTGCCAATAACCTTGCCTATCATTTTGCCTAACATACGAGGATTTTCCTAAAGTGCTCAAATCAATAAGTGCGATGACTTTTAATACGATGACGGTTAATAAAGGTGTTCAAAATAAATTTTGCTATTATATATGGGTTTGCTTTTTTTAGATACAAGGTTATAACAGCCTGTAAGTTTGAACCGCTTGACTCTATTACCTTTATCTTTATGAATCCATCCCCATAATTGAACTTTATTTTCGAGATTTTCATTGTTGAAATTTTCTTGGAAGATTTTAACGCCATCTTTGCCATTATGCTATCGAGTTTGCCATGACTGCCCCATTGACGCCACAACAACTGATTCATCAATTACCCAAAGCCGAATTACACGTACATATCGAAGGCACGTTTGAACCGGAGCTGATGTTTGCCATCGCTAAACGCAACCAAATTGATATACCCTACCAAACCATTGAAGACGTCAAAAATGCCTACAATTTTCATAATTTACAATCGTTTTTGGATATCTACTATGCCGGCGCAAACGTTTTGGTCAAACAGCAGGATTTTTATGATTTAGCGTGGGCGTATTTTGAAAAATGCCAGGTTGATAATGTGGTGCATACGGAGATTTTTTTTGACCCACAGACCCATACTGAGCGGGGGGTGGATTTTGCCACCTGTTTTCAAGGGCTTTATCAAGCCAGCTTAGATGCCAAAGCAAAAATGGGTATCACCTCGCATTGGATTTTGTGTTTTTTGCGTCATTTGAGCGAAGACAGCGCGTTTGCCACCCTTGAGCACGCCTTGCCATTTAAAGATACTATCATTGGCGTGGGGCTTGACTCTAGCGAAGTGGGTAATCCGCCCGCTAAGTTTGAACGGGTATTTGCCAAAGCGCGAGCGCTTGGGTTTTTGACGGTTGCGCATGCTGGCGAAGAAGGCGATCCCGCGTATGTCTGGCAAGCGTTGGATTTGTTAAAGGTCAATCGTATCGATCACGGTGTGCGCTCGGCAGAAGATGATAAACTCATGCAACGCTTGATAGCGGAGCAAATGCCGTTGACGGTGTGTCCGCTAAGTAACCTTAAACTAAAAGTGGTGCAAGACATGGGCGAGCACAATATCAAAACCATGCTGCACCAAGGCGTGTGCGTGACAGTGAACTCAGATGACCCGGCGTACTTTGGTGGCTATATGAATGACAACTTTGTCGCCATTGAGCAAGCGCTAGCGCTATCAAATGACGATATCAAACAATTGGCGATCAACAGCTTTAACGCGTCTTTTATAGATGATGATGTAAAACAGCATTGGATCTCAAAAATCGCATCGCTTTAAGCTTTTCAATAAGCTTTTAAATAAGCTGGAAGAAACAAACTCAGAAAAATAGGCTGGAAGAAATAAGCTACAAGTAACGTGCATGCCAGCCTTAACCAACCTCACCCACTCAACATGGTGCGACAAACGTACCTGTTGCTTAATTTCATAACGTTTAACTATTATGCCCCAGACCATGCCTCACAATCTTGACCATCACACCCCCATGATGCAGCAATATCTCACGCTAAAAGCGGATTATCCGCATGCCTTGGTGCTGTACCGGATGGGCGATTTCTATGAGCTGTTTTTCGATGATGCCAAGCTTGCTGCCGATATTTTGGGCATCACCTTGACCCGACGTGGCAAAGATAAACAGGGCAATACCATCCCGATGGCAGGCGTGCCGTTTCATTCGGCAGACGGCTATATTGCTCGGCTGATTAATGCCGGGCAAACCGTGGTGGTCTGTGAACAAGTCGAAGAAGAAAAGCCAGAACACAACCTTGAAGACAGCTTTGTAGCAAAAGACTCTGCAGCCAATAGCACAGCAAAAAACACGGCAAAAAAAACCAGCAAAACAAAAGCCAATGCCGCTAAGATTATGGAACGTAAAGTCGTCCGTACCTTGACCGCAGGGACGCTGACCGATGATAACCTCATAACCCAAGGGCAGACGCCAACGGTCGTCGCGATCAGCTTTGCTAAACAGCAAATGTCGGTGGGATTGGCGCAGCTGGATTTGGCGCAAGGGCAAATCCGTGTCACTGAGCTTAACTGCGATAGCCATACTGCGCTACAAAGCGAGCTTGCTAACGCGCTCGCCCGCTTTGATCCCAGTGAAGTGCTGATAGATGAACAGCTGTCTGAGGCATGGCAACATTTTTTGCAGGATTGTCTGAGCGCAAATAGTCCAACAGCTACCCTACCGCCGATTTTGTCACAGCCGCACAGTTATTTTCTGCCCAATAACGCGCTTGAACATCTGACCCAGCATCTTGGCGTCACCACGCTGGCAGGGTTTGGCATTGAGCAAAAACCGCTTGCCATCTCATCGGCATCGGTTGTGCTACATTACGGCAAACAGACCCAGCAAGCTGATTTACGCCATATTCGTAGCCTGCAACTCGAGCATAACGGCGATTTTTTGCAGCTTGATACCATCAGTCAGCAAAATTTGGAAATTTTTAAACCCGTGTTGGCATCGGGTATTTCGCTGTTATCGGTGATTGATCATTGCCAAACGCCGATGGGCAAACGCGCTTTAGTGCATCATTTGCGCCGACCGCTACGCAATGTCACCCTGATTAACCGCAGGCTTGATGCGGTTGAACAACTGATGACATTACCGCTAGAAGCGTTTGAATTGCTTAAACAAACCTTAAGCGAAATCAGCGATATCGAACGCATTGGGGGACGCATTGGCTTGGGTTCAGCAAAACCAACTGATTTGCTCAAATTGCGTCTGAGTCTGGCGCAAGCGTTAGCGTTGTCAAAGCAGTTGCAGCAACATTTTGATTTTACCACCATAACGACGCTAACTGCCGAGACGCCTTTGCTTGCCATGCTTAGCAAACAGCTACCTGACTTAGCCTTAACTGATAGCTTTGCCAATATCTATGCCTTGCTAGAGCAAGCGATTGTCGATGAGCCGCCCGCCCACATCCGTGATGGCGGCATGATAAAAAAGGGCTATGACCCACAGCTTGACGAATGGCAAAATCTGCATGGCAATATCGAGCAAACTTTGGAAGCATTGGCGGCGCAAGAGCGGCAAAAAAACAACCTGCCCATGCTTAAAGTGGGCTTTAATAAAGTGAGCGGATTTTATTTTGAACTTAGCGCCCTACAAGCCAAGAACGCACCTGAGTATTTTACTCGCCGTCAAACGCTCAAAAATGCCGAACGCTTTATCACGCCAGCACTCAAAACCATTGAAGAATCCTATTTATCAGCGCAAGGGCAAGCGTTGACCCTTGAGAAGCGTATCTATGAAAACCTGCTGGGTCAGCTCAAATCACAGCTTGGCGATGTGCAGCGCCTTGCCAAAGCGATTGGGTATTTAGACGTACTTGCCAACTGGGTCAGCCTAACGCGTTTGCAGAATCGCTCTCATCATAGTAAAAACTGGTGCCGCCCGTTGTTTAATACCACGGATGATACCGCAAGCCTCCATATCCAAGGCGGACGCCATATCGTGGTTGAAGCAGGTCAACAGCGCCAAGCTCACCATCAGACGGCATCGCTTGACCCATTTGTCGCCAATGACTGTGTCATGGGAACAGCCACCCAACTTGAACGATTAATGCTCATCACCGGGCCCAATATGGGCGGTAAGTCGACTTACATGCGTCAAACCGCCCTCATCGTGCTACTTGCTTGTTGTGGCGCATATGTCCCTGCGCAGTCGGTGACGCTCGGTCGTATTGAGCGGATTTTTACCCGCATTGGCTCGGCAGATGACTTGGCAAGTGGTAAATCAACCTTTATGGTCGAGATGATCGAAACCGCCAATATCATGAACCAAGCCAATGCCAACTCGTTGGTACTCATGGATGAAGTCGGTCGTGGCACCAGCACCCAAGATGGTCTAGCGATTGCGCATGCGTGCGTAAATTATTTAGCAGAAAAAATCGGCTGTTTGACCCTATTTGCTACCCATTATTTTGAGCTCACTGAACTGGCTGAGCGCCACCCCAAAATGTTTAATCAACACCTTGTCACCCAGGAAATCAACGGGCAGTTACTACTACTGCATAAAATCGCACCCGGGGCGACGCATCGCAGTTTTGGATTGCATGTCGCCAAAATGGCAGGTTTACCGCAAGCCTTATTAGCCCAAGCACAACACTATTTGGATAACCAAAGCGAACAAAAAAGCTTGCCAAACCATCCTTTAGCCTATCCACCAAAAGACGAGAAACAAATGGGTCTGGATTTGCAAAGTGCAGCGGCTGACTATCAAACGTTGAAGACTGATGAATATAAACTTAACCAACAACTAAACGCCCTAAACCCTGACGAGCTGACGCCGAAACAGGCGTTAGAATTTATTTATTCATTAAAGGAATTGTTAAAAAAAGCGTAACGCGCTAAAATAATACGATTGTATTTTTTATGCTTTTAACATTTGTGCAACTAAAAAAAGGTAGCCACCGCCATGACTTTCGTCGTTACTGATAACTGTGTTCGTTGTAAATATACTGACTGCGTTGAAGTCTGTCCTGTGGACTGTTTCTATGAAGGTCCGAATTTTTTGGTCATCCATCCTGATGAATGTATTGACTGTGCGCTGTGTGAGCCAGAATGCCCTGCCAATGCGATTTTTTCTGAAGATGAAGTACCAAAGGGTCAAGAAATATACATCGAACTGAACGCAGAACTCGCCGAAAAATGGCCAAACATCTCAGCCATGCATGACCCACTACCCGATGCCAAAGAATGGGATGGCGTACCCAATAAATTACAGTATATTGAAAGATAGCCTCTCTAACATACGCCGTTTCGGTGAATTTTAGCAAGATGCTATAAAACAGCATATACAACGCGGACGGCAATCAGTGAATATTGATTGCCGTTTTTATATTGTCATCTCTTATTATGCCAACGTTGTTGTCTATCTGCTTAACTTAACCTCTTTAACTTAGCCTATTTTTTTACGAATTGATTATGAAAAAAAACGCGCTATGGATTAGCGCGTTTTTAGTGTCACAGTAACATCAGCCTTTAACGGCACTGCCCCAAACTGGCACCACGGTTTGCATCAATGGTTTTAATAGTTTGATATTTGCCGCAAAGATAGAACCTGTTTGCATTGCATTGTGTGCGCCTGTATGGTCAACCACAGTACCGCGCGCTTCAGTGACAATCAATTCACCAGCGCAGATATCCCAAGGTTTGATAGACATTTCAAAATAACCATCAAACCGTCCCGCTGCTACATATGCCAAATCTAACGCGGCTGAACCAACACGGCGCACTTGACCGCCTTGCTCGCAGATTTTTTGTAAGCTTTCAAAATGCTCTTTGGCATACGATACTTTACCTTCCGCGCGGTTGCGCTCAAGCGGATGACCTGTGGTAAAAAAGCCGCCATCAATGGTTTTATGCTCACTGACGCTGATACGGCGTTGGTTGAGGCGCGCGCCTTTACCACGACTGGCTGAGAACATCTCATCACGCACTGGGTCATAGATGATGCCATGTTCGGTGACGCCGTTTTTTTGCACCCCGATTGAGACACAAAAATGCGGTAAGCCATGAATAAAGTTGTGGGTACCGTCTAATGGATCAATAACCCAGCACCAGTCTTTATCATTGCCCTTGCCTTCTTGTAGCCCAAATTCTTCGCCCAAAAATGAGTGGGTTGGGTAGCTTTCTTTGAGCATCGCGATCAATAATTCTTCGCTGTAACGGTCGATTTGGGTCACCAAACCATCTAAGCCTTTGCTTTCAATCGTGAACTCTAGCTTGTGGCGATTGTTGTGTGCATTTAAAATCTCTTGACCTACTTTTTGTGCAGCGCGGGCTGCCATGACGACCATCGGTTCCATAATTGACCTTTTGTTGAAGGATAAAAATCTAAAATTTATGACAAAATCGTTTGCATCTGTTTGACCACACCCGCGACATCTAGCCCACAATCGGCTAATTGCTGCTCAGGGCTGCCATGCGCGATATATTTATCGGGGATACCGATGTTGATTAGCGTTGGCAAGGCTTGGCTGGTTTTTGCTGCTTGGGCAACTAGGTATTCATTGACCGCACTACCGGCACCGCCCATGACTTGGTGTTCTTCAAGGGTAACAATGGAGCAGTTTTGCGCCAATAGAGTATCCAGTAATTCGCTGTCTAACGGTTTAACAAACCGCATATTATAAACAAAAAACGTCGTCATTGGGTAAGTTTCGGCTAAGTTTTGACACGCCGTGACCGCTGTCTTTACCATGGTACCAAAAGCAAGCACCGCAACTTTTTTCGCCACGTTGCTCGTACCTGCAGCAGTGGCATCAATAGTCTGCTCAAGCGCTGCCTTACCGATTGGATAAATCGCTTGGTTTTTATCAATCTCTGCCCCAATGCCATTACCACGTGGATAACGCACCGCAGAGGGTCCAATATGCTCATAACAGGTATTGAGTAAGTTATAGCACTCATTCTCATCTTTTGGACAAGCAATCACCATATTAGGCACAGTTCGCATAAAAGCGATATCAAACACCCCCGCATGGGTCGCACCGTCTTCACCGACCAGACCCGCACGGTCAATGGCGAACATCACGTTGAGATTTTGCAAAGCCACGTCGTGAATCAGTTGGTCATAGCCACGTTGTAAAAATGTGGAGTAAATCGCGACAATCGGTTTGACACCTTGGGTTGCCATGCCACCCGCTAGGGTCACTGCATGTTGCTCGGCAATCGCCACATCAAAGAATTGGTTGGCAAAGCGCTTGGCAAATTCGGTCATGCCTGAGCCTTCAGCCATCGCAGGGGTGATTGCCATCAGTTGTTTGTCTGTGGCGGCTTTATCGCAGATAAACTCACCAAACACTTGCGAGTATTTTTTGGCAGGAGTAGGCACTGGCTTTTGGCTGTCAACTGGCACAGATTTTTCTTGCGCTGGGTTGATTTTTTTAAGTTTGGTAATGGCATGATAAGTAATCGGGTCACATTCTGCCGGTAAAAAGCCTTTGCCTTTGACCGTATGCACATGGACAAGTACCGCACCTTGTAACTGCTTGACCCGTTCAAATATTTGAGTCAATTTGGCAACATCATGCCCATCAAATGGTCCAAAATACTGAAAACCGATGGCTTTAAATAAGTTTTCGGGAAACACTTCATCAATGAGTTTATTGGCGATTTTCTCAGGTAATGTCTCTAACTGAGAGGGTTTAGGAATACCTTTTTCTGCCAATTTTTCGACAATTTTATTGGGCAGGCGCGAGGTCCAATCATCTAAGGCTTCGTTTGCCATGTGCAAATAATGACGAATACGGCGGTCTTCACTAGAGATGACGCGCTTGGTAAAAATAGCATCACCGTTTTTATCGATATCGACTGCCAAACCACGCTGCCAGAGGGTGGCTAAATGTTTAGAAAATCCGCCCGTTGCCTGTGAGATTGACATGTCATTATCGTTGAGCACCACAATCAAATCGGCATTTTGCTGCACCGCGTCATTCATCGCTTCAAACGCCATGCCGCCTGTCATAGCACCATCACCGACGATGCTAACCACTTTGTCACGTTTGCCTAAATAGCGCATAGCAAGCGACATGCCTAGCCCTGCAGAAATCGCCGTCGATGAATGCCCAACGCCAAAGGTATCATACTCAGACTCATGACGCTCAGGGAAAGCAGTTAGCCCATGTTGACTACGAATGGTGGTAAGCTTGTCACGGCGACCCGTTAAAATTTTGTGGGGATAGGCTTGGTGCCCTACGTCCCAGACAATTTGGTCTTTGGGTGAATTAAAGACATAATGCAGTGCAATGGTGAGCTCAACGACGCCAAGGTTAGAACCAAAATGCCCGCCACTGACGCCCGTTGCATACAGCAAAAACTCGCGCAGTTCATCGGCTAATTGCTGCAATTGCGCGGTACTGAATTTTTTTAGGTCATCAGGACTGTCCACCCCATCGAGCAGCGGCGTATGCGGCTTTAGCATAGGGATGGTATCAAAGGTTTTCAATCGGTATTTTTGGTTAGCTATTTTAGTTTTTGACATATCTTGGCTGACACTTTTCATTGCTTACAGGCACTCGATGAGTCCTGTTGACACAGGTGAAAAAAATAAATAGTTAAAACGCACAATGACTATTAACACCTTATTGCTGGCACAAAATTGGCACAAAATACGGGCACAAAATTGACAGGCTGCCAAAGCGTTGAACGCTTGAAAATCTAGGTGGCTAAGCTGGCATTAACAGCTTTGAATTGCCAATGTGGCGCATGAATGTGGCATAATAGCATTTTTTTGTTGATTAAACATCAAACCTCGCTATTTTAGATTGTATCTTATAGCTTCTATAAAGTTTAGCTTAGCGCCTTGAATTTTTGATAAATTTTGACAAAAAATTTGCGTCATATAGCATACCAACCTAGCTTGCGGCTTATTGATAAGATGCTTAATGACGCTATCCTTCTTGATATTTTAATCAATGCCTTCATGTAAAGGGCACTTTTATTTTTGGGTTTACCGACTTGGTTCAGTTGTTTGGGTCAGTGGGTCATTTTTTGGAGTAGTGGGTGTCGTATCAATTTATCACGCAAGCAACCTTACCAACAGCGCATGGGCTATTTGATATTCATGTGTTTGAAGATACGGACGACACGGCACGCGATGCGCTTGGCAATCGCAAACATGAACACGTCATGCTGACGGTTGGCTTGCCCACGGCTGATAAATCCAAAATCCCATTGGTACGCATTCATAGCGAATGTTTGACAGGGGATGCCTTTAGCTCGCTTAAATGCGACTGTGGCCCCCAGCTCAATGCCACCATGCAGATGATTCAAGCTTATGCTAAAGATGGCGGCTGCGGGGCGATTTTATATTTGCGCCAAGAAGGGCGCGGGATTGGACTGACCAACAAAATCCGAGCTTACGCATTGCAAGACCAAGGACATGATACGCTTGATGCCAATTTGCTGCTCGATTTACCTGCCGATGCTCGCACCTATGAAATGTGCAAGCCGATGCTTGAGCATGTCGGTGTGGATAAGGTAAAGCTGATAACCAACAACCCCAACAAAATTGACTATCTCAATGAGATTGGTATTGAGGTGATAGCGCGCGTACCGCTGTTGGTGGGTGTCAACCCGCACAATGAGGCCTATCTCAACACCAAAAAAGAGCGCATGGGGCATATGATTGAGAATGAGTTATAAAATTCACGCTCATGACATAACACAAAACCCATTGTTTATTTTTACCATAAATTAATCCCAAGCGCGCCTAGCATCATTTTTGCCCCCACAATCAGCAGCAGACCACCAAACATGCGCTTTAAGGTGTTGGCAGGCAATTGGTGCGCCAATTTTGCCCCCACTTTGGCAAATAAATAACTCATCACTGAAATACACAAAAACGCAGTGATATGCACAAAGCCAATCGCCTCAGCCGGCAAGCCCTGTACATCTTTGCCAAAAAACATAAACCCGAGCGCCCCTGCAATGGCAATCGGTAAGCCACAGGCTGCTGACGTACCCACCGCTTGTTGCATGGTCAAACCAAAACGGCTCAAAAACGGCACGGTAAAACTGCCACCGCCAATACCAAAAATCGCCGATGCTGCGCCAATCAAGCCCCCGACCCCTGTTTGCACAGGCGCAGATGGCAAGTGAGTGGTCGCGACAACTTCCGATTTTTTAGCCAGAAGCATTTTTAGCCCCATAAACAGCGCCATGCCAGCAATCAAAAATGCCAAGACCTTACCATGCAATAAATCTGCGATATAAGCACCAACAAAACTACCAACCACCAAGCCAATCGACATATTGCGCCATACATCCCAGCGCACGCCACCTCGCTTATTGTGCGATTGCATGGAGCTTATGGAGGTCACCACAATCGTGGCAAGCGATGTCCCTACCGCCAAATGGGTAATGACATCGCTTGGATAGCCATACGCTTTAAAAATCGCCATCAGCACGGGTACGATAATCAATCCGCCACCGACACCAAATAGCCCAGCACAAATACCAGCAAATGCCCCCGCCAGCAAAAACCACAGATACATCATTTTTTGCATTTCCTTTGATTAAAAATAGCGTTAGTATAGCAAACTTATCTTTTTGTCGTTTGTAACATTGTGCCTAAGCTTATGAACCCAACCCTATGTAACCATCCCCATGAGAATTGATTCGCTTTGCCATACCCATTTATCGTCAACCCACTCAACCAACAGCCAGCTGATTGAGTGGATGGTGCTCAGCTATCAAGACCAGTCGCCCACCGACCATAACCGACCGCATTTTAGCCGACCCCATTTACTCACTGCCGATAGCCAATCAGGCGGACGTGGTCAACATGGCAGAACATGGCAATCACCGCTAGGCAATGTTTATTTATCGCTGTATGTGCCGACACAAGCCTATGCATTACCGCAAAATCTTTGCTTATCTTATCGATTAGATGGTCGCTTGTCACTGTGCGTGGGTTATCAGCTCAGTCAAATCCCTATCATAGAAGCCATCAATCAAACAAGATTGGCAAAGCATTTGCCCACCATTGGCGTCAAATGGGTGAACGATGTGGGTTTTTATCAACCACAAGACAACGTACCTGACCAATTTCAAAAACTCTCGGGTATTTTGATAGAGCCTGTCAATGTCGCAGGTCACATGATAGGGGTTGTCATCGGTGTGGGAGTCAATATTGCCCATGCCCCTGTGCTGACCGAGCAAACCCAAGAAGGCTTAAACTACCAAGCGGTAAGCCTGCAAGATTTGACAGCGCAGCGCTTACAGCCCAGTGAGTTTTATCAGCCTGTTACCGATGCCATAGCTAGTGCGATTGGGCAATTTAATCAGCTGCAAGCGGCTGAAGCAAGTCAACAATTTATCCATGATTTTTCCCAAAAAGACGTATTAAACAACAAGCATTTGCAAATTTATAACGCCTTATCTGAGCAATCAATAACAGGCATTGCAGTAGGTATCGATGCGCAAGGCTGTCTACTCATTGAGCAAGCAGATGGCAGCACACAAACGATTTGGACAGGCACCATTCAAGTTTTGGATTCAGCCGTTTCATCGTTGCAGGCAAATAAACACAAATAAAGCATCCCTCTCAAAGGTTCTCACTTATGACAAAACTTTGGCTAGACTTGGGTAATACCCGCTTAAAATATTGGCTCACGGACGATAGCGGTCAAGTGCTCGATCATGCGGCTGAGCAGCATTTGCAAGCCCCTGCCGAATTGCTCAAAGGGTTGACCTTTCGGCTTGAACGACTCAATCCTGACTTTATCGGGGTATCATCCGTGCTTGGACAAGCCGTCAATAATCACGTCGCAGAAAGCCTAGAGCGATTGCAAAAACCGTTTGAATTTGCCCAAGTCCATGCCAAGCATGCGCTGATGTCGAGCGACTATAATCCCGCCCAACTTGGCGTTGACCGCTGGTTACAAATGCTCGGTATCATCGAGCCTAGCAAAAAACAATGCGTGATTGGCTGCGGCACTGCCGTTACCATTGATTTGGTCGATCAGGGTCATCACTTGGGAGGCTATATTTTTCCCAGTATCTATTTGCAGCGCGAGTCGCTATTCTCAGGAACGCGCCAGATTAGTATTATTGATGGCACTTTTGATAGTATAGATTCAGGCACCAATACCCAAGACGCAGTGCATCATGGTATTATGTTATCTATTGTCGGGGCCATTAATGAAACAATTCATCGCTACCCTCAATTTGAAATCACCATGACAGGCGGTGATGCCCATACTTTTGAGCCGCACCTATCAGCCAGCGTGGAAATTCGGCAAGACTTGGTATTGGCGGGACTACAGCGTTTTTTTGCCGCTAAAAATAACACTAAAAACTAAAAACTAAAAATCAGAAATAAAATTAACCGTTAAGAAAAAAAAGGAAATCACCGATGAAAAAAATCATTCAAACCACAAGCATCGCCTTACTCACTACGAGCCTATTGACCGCCTGTATGACTGCGCCTACTTTGCCCGCCAAGCCAACGCCTTCAACAGTCACCCAGCCCGCCAATGCCACTCGCACGGTCACGCTTGCGCTGGGTCAAAACATCTTTGTTAAAGAACACCAGCTAAATCTGACTTTTGATAAAGTGCTCAATGATAGCCGCTGTGCCACAGGTGTACAGTGTATTTGGGCAGGCAATGCCACGGTAGCGGTTACGGCTATGACCACCACCGCTCGCCCACAAACTCTCAATCTATCGATTGGGGATTTGCGCGGTGACTTGCGTCAAACACAGCGTTTTGCCAATATGGATATTACCTTGACTGCGCTATCATCCACGCCTGTATCTAGTCAATCTGCTGCCACATCAACGAGCAATTTGCCTACTATCACCTTGACGATTAAGCAAATTCCTTAATTGTTATATCCCTAAAAAAGTAATAAAAAAGGGGTTAATTGCCCCTTTTTTTATACCCAATCAGTGATTTAAACCGTTGCTACCATCGGGGCTTCACGTTCAACTTTTAATTTCAAAATGCGCGATGTTGAAGTTTCTAGAATGGTAAACTTATAGGCACCGATATCAATGGTTTGATTGACTTCTGGGACATCGGTCAACTGCGAAATCAAATACCCGCCAATGGTGAACTGATCGGCATCGAGTAGCAAATCTGGATCGTCAAGCTCCAAACGTAGTTGGTGTAAGCTTGCTGTGCCTTCCACAATCCAATAATCGTCATAGGGGATAATTTCTAAAGTTTCATCTTCATCAGGGAACTCACCTGCAATCGCCTCTAGCACATCAAGCGGTGTCACTAGCCCTGCAACTTGACCATATTCATCAATCACCATCGCCAAATTACCTTTGGCTTTTTTGAGCATATTGAGCAGCTTTAGATTGTCAATGCTCTCTGACACAAACACAGGCTGCTGCTTGTTAAGTAATGGTTTAATGGCGGTTTCAATATCTGCGACATTGTTATCGAGCAAATCCAAAAAGTCTTTGGCGCGTACTACCCCAAGCACTTTATCGATGGTATCTCGGCACACAGGGAACAAGCTATGCGGCGTATCAAGCAATTGCGCGCGCATTTCTTCGCGGCTACCGTTGATATTGACCCAAGAGATATCATTGCGCGGCGTCATGATGGTATGTACATCGCGCTCATTAAGCGCTAATACGCCACTAATCATATAACGCTCTTCTTGCGCAAAGGGCATACTATCAAAATCAAAATGTTCTGAATTATTCTCTGGGGTGACCGCTTCTTCGGTTTTACCACCCATTAAACGTAAAATCGCATCCGCGGTACGGTCACGAATTGGAATTTGATTTTCATATTTGGTTTTATTGCGTTTTGCTACTTGGTTAAACGCTTCAATTAAAATTGAGAACGCAATCGCCGCGTATAAGTAACCTTTTGGCATATGAAAGCCAAGTCCTTCGACAATCAAGCTAAAGCCAATCATCAGTAGGAAACTTAAGCATAAAATCACCACGGTCGGGTGACGACCGACAAACTCGGTGAGCGCTTTAGACGCAGCCACCATCAATGCCATGGCAATGACCACCGCCGCCATCATGATTTCAAGATGTTTTGCCATGCCTACAGCAGTAATCACCGCGTCAAACGAGAACACCGCATCTAAAATCACGATTTGTGCGACAACCGCGATAAACCCAGCTTGCACTTTGCTTTGGTTGGTATGCTCAGGTTTTCCTTCTAGCCGCTCATGGAGCTCAGTGGTTGCTTTAAACAGCAAGAACACCCCGCCCACCAATAA
Source organism: Moraxella sp. 179-F 1C4 NHS (assembly GCF_045370505.1). Lineage (NCBI taxonomy): Bacteria > Pseudomonadati > Pseudomonadota > Gammaproteobacteria > Moraxellales > Moraxellaceae > Moraxella > Moraxella sp. 179-F 1C4 NHS. The sequence continues at coordinate 117,153 of NZ_JBIQEC010000001.1, forward strand.
AATAATGTCGCGAACCGATAAATCAAAACTTCCCCACGTGACAACAGGATCGGTTAAGGTAATGAGCCATGACATAATCGATAATAAGAACAGCCGCATGACCAATGCCAAGCCAAGTCCTAAATTTCGGGCTTTAGCGCGCTGGTGCGGCGGGAGTTTATTGGCTAAGATGGCAATAAAGACAAGATTATCAATACCTAAAACAATCTCAAGAATGACAAGCGTCGCAAGGCTAAGCCACGCTGACGGGTCAGATAGTAGTTCTAACATAGTGGGTCAGTTATTCTCTTGTTATGAGGGGCAAAAAATAAAAAACAGCAAAAACGAAAAATCAGCCGTTACCTTAGCAAATCATAGCAAAAAATCAATGACAATTTGTGTCTGCTTTTGTAGATGGCACGCCAATTGTGCCAATACATCACTTGATATTTAACCTTACCCAAACCCTACATAGCTACTGCATCAACTGACTTTGCCAAAAAATATACTGACCAGTCATTTAATCTGATTCACAAATTGTTGATTTAGGTTAAATTAATCCATAGGACAGCGAAACTTCATTATGACTTTACAAGGATCGGTATATGTCAAATCATCGCTTTATGCGCCGTGCCGCCAAAGGATTGCTTTTTTCTTCCATCGCATTTTCTGCATCTTCTTATGCCTCAAGTTATTACAACTGTGCCAATGCCACTGGCTGTGTCGCAGTCACCACCCTCACCGCCACCTCAAATTATGCAAAAACCAAATACCCTATCGTACTTGCTCATGGGCTTGGTGGCTGGAGCAAAATGTTTGGTTTGGTCGATTATTTTAATGGCATTCCTCAAGATCTCACCAAAAATGGCGCAAGTGTGTATGTGACCAAGACATCAAGTGTCAATGACACCGAAGTGCGCGGTGAGCAGCTACTCCAACAAATCAAAACCATCATTGCCATCACCGGCAGCCCGAAGGTTAACTTAATCGGTCATAGCCACGGTGGGATTGATATTCGCTATGTGGCGGGGGTTGCGCCATCGCTAGTCTCGTCTGTGACGGCGATTTCTAGCCCTGAGCAAGGCTCAAAAATGGCGGATTGGACGGTCAAAATGGTGACTGAAGGCAGCGCGGCTGATGGCTTACCGGCTGGCGAATTTAATACCGCCTCTTTAATGGCAATCAAGTTTTTTGAATTGGTGGGCGGTGTGATGGACATCGGATCTGGCGTGCCACTCAATCAACTGCAGCAGCAAGATGGTTGGGCAGCCGTCAATTCACTCACCACCAATTACGCAGCCAAATTTAACCAAAAATTCCCTGCAGCCATGCCGACCAGTTATTGTGGATACCCAAAAGACACGGTGGTCAATAATGTACGTTACTACTCATTTAGTGGCGCCCAAACTATGACCATGCTTGTCGATCCGTCTGATACGGTGTTGGGGTTGACAGGTTTATCATTCAATGGCGAAGCCAATGATGGTCTTGTCTCACCCTGCTCAAGTCGTCTCGGTGAAGTGATTCGTGATAACTATAAAATGAATCATATGGATTCAGTCAATCAGGTATTTGGCATTGTCAGTTTGCTAGAAACCAATCCATTGACTGTCTATCGCAACCAAGTCAATCGCTTAAAAGGTCAATCGTTGTAAGCTTATGCCTATGGTTCCTTCAAACAACCCTAACACAAACCAACGACCGATAAACTGGCTAATAATCGTATTAGCCAGTGGCATCATCGCATTATTGATAGCCTGCATACTGTGGTTAAAACCTAAGGACGCTGTTAAAACAGCCAATCCTTTGCCGCATGATGCTGCTAGTACCATGCCATCGGGTGTATTGCCGTCCCATCAAACCGCAACGCTCGCCAATGCATCCTCCGTCACCGCAAACGCTAACGCCTCACCCACATCGCTGCCCAAATCGCTACAAGGCACCCAGGTCGATGGCGAAATTATTATCGATGAAAATAAGCAATTGGTGGTGACCGCAGGTTTGCGCCGACTGTTTGATTACTTTTTGTCCGCACAAGGGGAAGAGCCGTTAACCCAGATTGAACAACGGGTGATTGCCTATATTCGTGAACATACGCCTGAGCCTGCCGCAAGCCAAGCGGTTCAGATTTTTCAAAATTATCTAACCTATTTGACTGCTCTCAGCCAGCTAGATAAGCCTAAAGTACAGCAAAACCCCAATGTCAGCGCATTAGATTTATCTGCGATTAACAACCAATTACGCGCAGTACAACAGCTGCAAGCCCGCTATTTTGACGCCAAAACCCGTGAAGCCTTTTTTGGGGATGAACAAGCTCTCAATGACTACAACATGACGGTCGTCGAAGCCAACCAAAACGCGCAACTGAGCAATGACCAGCGCCAAGCCATCATTGATAAGGCACAAACTGCCTATATCGCCAGTGTTAAAGACCCAAATCTACAGACAAAGCTAACCCAGCAGCGCAATATTGACAAGTTATTAGCGCAAACGCAGCAAATGCAGCAGCAAGGGGCAACGCAAAGCCAAATCAATGCCATGCGTAGTCAATACGTCTCCCCTGAAGCGGTCAAACGGCTTGAGCAGCTTGACCAATCCGAAGCGGCATTTGCGCAGCGTGTGGCAACTTATCAGACACAGTCTAACCAAATACTGAGCAAATTGGGTAATGTGCCGCAAGCACAGCAACAAATTGTGGCGTTACAGCAGACGATGTTTACGCCTGAAGAACGGCTACGCCTAGATGTATTGACAAAGCAGCGTTAACTTCCTCGTTAAAATGAGTTAAATGAATTAAACGCCCCGTTGAATTGCCATAAGCTGTTGAATTACCACAGGCGCTTTTGAACCTATTTCACGCGGTAACGGGCTGAGCGCGCGTGTGCATCCAAGTTTTCTTCAACCGCCAATATATCGGCAGTTTTTGCCAGCGTTTGGCTACCTTGCTCGCTACAATAAATAATCGAAGATTTCTTTTGAAAATCATATACGCCGAGCGGTGAACTAAAGCGTGCAGTACCTGACGTTGGCAATACATGATTAGGGCCAGCGCAATAATCGCCAATCGCTTCAGGGGTATAGCGCCCCATAAAGATAGCGCCCGCATGGCGCACATCTTTGACCATTGCCTCTGGGTCATCTACCGATAATTCCAAATGCTCCGGCGCAATGCGGTTAATAACCTCAATACCCTCTGCTCGGTCTTTCACCAAAATCAGCGCGCCACGGTTGGCAATCGCCGCTTTAGCAATTTCAGCTTTTGGCAAATCTGCTAAGGCTTTTTCGATTTCCTGCGCAACTTTTTTGAGTAATGGCTCAGATGGGGTGACAAAAATTGCTTGCGCAACGGTGTCATGCTCAGCTTGCGACAATAAATCCATGGCTAACCAATCAGCTTTATCATTTGCCACACCTTCGGCATATACCAGTACTTCCGAGGGGCCGGCAATCATATCAATGCCCACTTGCCCAAACACGGCGCGTTTGGCGGCTGCCACGTATTTGTTGCCAGGTCCTGTGATTTTATCGACTTGCGGGATGGTGTTAGTGCCGTAAGCCAACGCTGCCACCGCTTGCGCGCCCCCAATGGTAAAGACTTTATCGACACCCGCCAAATAAGCGGCTGCCAATACCAAGGGATTTAGTTCACCATGAGGGGCAGGCACTACCATGATAATTTGCCCGACCCCTGCCACTTTGGCGGGTAACGCATTCATTAAGACGCTGGATGGATAACTTGCCAGCCCACCTGGCACATAGATACCCACTTTATCGAGTGGTGTAACTTGTTGCCCAAGCGTATTGCCTAGCGCATCTTGATACGTCCAGCTTTCTTGCCGTTGGCGCTCGTGAAAAGATGTGACGCGTTGTGCCGCCAGTTCAAGCGCTTGCTTAATTGTAGGGTTTAACCCATCAAATGCTTGTTTGAGCTTTTCTTGTGAAATCTCTAGCTCAGCAAAAGTTTTGGCAGGATGGTTGTCAAATTGTTGGGTCAGCTTTAACACCACCTCATCCCCACCCTGACGCACTTGTACGATAATATCGTCAACCGTAGCCAGTAGCGCTGGATCATTTACCGTTTCAAAAGCAAGCAGCTCTGTCAATTCCTGCTCAAAACTCGCTTGTTGGCTATTTAACAATCGCATGGTATTCCTCTAAGAATAAAAAATGACTAACCCATAGCATAACAAATTTCTTCATGGATGAAAGCGGCTTTTTAGCCTGCACAGCCATTCGCCAACCCATCAAAATTGGCGCATCAAAATCGACGCATCAAAATCGGCTAAACTGAGCCAACCGGTCACCGCTTTTAGTTTTCGCCCAGTTAAAAAAAGACGTTTTAATAACGTCTTTTTTTAATCTTCAATGTTTTCATTTTCAATGTTTTCATCTTCCATGTTTTAATCGGCATAGCCAGCTTTAATAATGCTGTAAATTGTCGAGTGCATACACAAAGGTTTGGATTTTCGCACCATTGTCAAGCGTGGCTGTTACTTCAATGCGCTGATAGGCTTCACCTTCAAACTCATCTAGCCGCTTCCAATGATTGACCAAATCATCCGACGAAAACACCAAGCCCGCTATCATGTCGCCTTGTTCATCGGGGATGACTGCAGGAAATCCTAGCGCCGAGCCCCAACCGCCATCTGGCATCAAATGCCCACGAATAGTCGCAGGCTGCCAACTGCCGTTGTTGATAGGTGTCATGATGGTGTGGTTGTCGCGATTGGGCGCTAACGTGCCATACACAAAAAGATGCTGCATCATGGTGATTTTTGAACCGTTACTGGGTGTTATCAGCGATGCTTTGCTTAAAGCTTTCGATGATTGGCTCAAGCAGCGCAAATTTACGTTTATAACTGACCTGATTGACAATCAAACGCGAAGAGACTTGGCAAATCTCTTGGCGCGGCTCTAGACCATTGGCTTTTAAGGTATTACCGGTATCAACCACATCCACAATCAAATCACCCAAGCCCACCAATGGCGCAAGTTCCATGGAACCATATAATTTAATCACATCCACTTGTTCACCGCGACTGGCAAAAAACGCGCGCGTCACATTGACATATTTGGTAGCAATTCGAAGACGACGACTGGGTAATTGTAGCCCCACTTTACCTGCCGTCATCAAACGGCATTTGGCAATTTGTAGGTCAAGCAATTCATATAAATTGCTTGAGCCATGTTCCATCAGCACATCTTTACCCGCCACACCAAAATCTGCCGCCCCATGCTCCACATAGGTTGGCACGTCACTGGCACGTAAAATCAAAATCCTCACATCAGCATGCGTGGTTGGGAAAATCAGTTTACGTGATTCTTCGGGGTCTTCAAGTAGTTCGATACCTGCCTTTTTTAGCAGGGGCAAGGTATCTTTTAAGATTCGCCCTTTGGATAACGCTAAGGTAAGACCGTTATAATTGGCATCATTTGCTTGTATCATTGTCTTATACCTGTTATTCGCCTTTTACCCGCTCAATGGTGACGCCCAAGCCGCGCAGTTTATCTTCCACATACTCATAACCACGGTCGATGTGGTAAATGCGCTCGATACAGGTCTCGCCCTGGGCTGCCACCGCTGCCATTACCAATGACATAGAGGCGCGTAAATCGGTTGCAATGACAGGCGCGGCATTGAGTTTATCGACGCCTTGAACAACGGCAGTATGACCATCGACCTTGATATTTGCGCCCATACGTTGCAGCTCAGGGACATGCATGTAGCGATTTTCAAAAATATTTTCAATAATGGTACTGGTACCTTCTGCAATACAGCAAACTGTCATGAGCTGGGCTTGCATATCGGTTGGGAACGCAGGGTGTGGTAATGTGCGGATATCAACGGCTTTTGGACGACCCGCCATTTTGACATTAATCCAGTCGCTGCCAACGGTGACTTGGGCGCCCATTTCTTCAAATTTTTTAAGCACGGATTGCATTAAGCTTGCTTCAGTTTTTTTGGCAGTCACTTCGCCGCCTGTCATCATGGCAAGCGCAAGATATGAGCCTGTTTCAATACGGTCTGGTACTACTGAGTACTCACAGCCATTCAATTTGTCAACGCCTTCAATGGTCATATAAGCGGTGCCAATGCCTTCAATTTTTGCGCCCATTTTGACAAGCATATTAGCCAGATCAACCACTTCTGGTTCACGCGCACAGTTTTCTAGGTGCGTGGTTCCTTCCGCCAATGCCGCTGCCATGATGGTGTTTTCAGTGCCGCCAACCGTGACCATATCAAAGGTGAAATGACAGCCTTTTAGCCGACCGCCAGCGGGTGCTTTGGCTTTGACATAGCCATTTTCAACGGTGATGGTCGCTCCCATCGCTTCCAAGGCTTTTAGATGTTGGTCGACAGGGCGTGAGCCAATTGCGCAGCCACCGGGCAGCGACACTTCAGCCTGCCCAAAGCGCGCAAGCAGCGGTCCCAATACCAAAATCGATGCACGCATGGTTTTGACCAGCTCATACGGGGCATAGTAGCTATTGATGGTACTGGTATCGCAGGTCACCGTATCGCCGTTCTTTTCAATGGTGATACCCGTTCCCGCAATCAATTTGACCAAGGTATTGACGTCTTTGAGTGTCGGTACATTGTGCAGGGTGACTGGGGTTTCTGCCAAAATCATTGCCGCAAGCAAGGGTAATGCCGCATTTTTTGCACCAGAGATGACCACTTCACCTTTGACCTGGGTGCCACCCGTGATTAAAAATTTATCCATGTGTTTCTCCTAAAAATGGCTTATTGCGCAGCTTGTTTGGCTTGCATATCATGCCACTGGGCATAGGTCAACGCTTGGATATTGAGTGCATGGATTTCACCTGACGCAAATTTATCAGACACCAACCCCAATACGGCTTGTTGACGCGCGACAGCACGCTTACCCTCAAAGCTGTCATCCACCACGCGCACATCAAATTTGTTGCCTTGATTGGCGGCTTCGATTTTGCCACTCGGAAAATGGGGTTGTAGTAAAGTAATTAAATCTTGTGCGTTCATGGGAAATACCTAATAAAAGAGGGGTAAAATTATACTATTTTGCTGCGTAGCATAGCATAATTTTTGCTAAGTTTATACGTTATACAAAATGCTTAATTCACGCTAAAAGCGTCCTTGATCCACGTAGGCGTTGGCATAACAGCCTGCCCTGCAGTTGCAGCGCCTTCATAACTTACCACATCAAAGCGAATGTCAAAGTTATCAAATTGCGGATGCGCTTGTAAAAAAGCTGCGGTGGTTTTAATGATTTTACGTTGTTTGGCGGGGGTGATACTGTCTAAACTTGTGCCAAATTGGCTGGCTTTTCGTTGACGCACTTCGACAATGACGAGGCAAGGAGGTTTTTGCGTCGGCTCAAGCATCACCAAATCAAGCTCGCCCAAGTTTTTGTAGTGCCAGTTTTTGGCAAAAAACGTTAAACCTTGCGCTTCAAGGTAGTGTTTGGCGAGGGTTTCATAATAGTCGCCTTGGCGCTGTTTTGGGGCGGTGAGTTTCATTGTTGGGTTATTTTACTGTTGCAAAGGTTTTTTCTAAAGCGGCACAAGTTGGGTATTTTTGCTGTAATTTTGCCAAATAATAGGCTTGGTTGTTGTCGATAAAGCCATCCAAAATCCCTGCATAATTTTGACCAATCCCACATCGTTTCTGTTGTCGATTCCAACTGACCGGTATTACCAACGGTTTTTGTAAAATCAGCTGGTTGTTTTGACAAGTCAGCTTTGCCACACTATCAATGCGATAATTATGCGGTTTACCCCCATCATAATGACTGGCTAATGCCACAACGATATCGTTGGGTTTTAGTGAGCTAATGGCAAAAACACCTTCAAAACGCTGCGCCGATGGCAAAATAAGCCGTTGACGCCACGTGCGAAATGCCCAGTGATAATCGGTGAATTTTAAGCCAAAACCTTGCTTAGATTGGCTTTCACGTTGCAATTCACCGCCTTTTTCGATACTGGCAATTCGTCCGACCAACACATCAGCCGGGGATGAGGGTAAACAAGCCTTTGCGGTTGAAATTAAACTTACACTTAAAATAGCAAAGCAAATTGTTTTCATGACAAATCCTTTTTTCCGCAGAAAACACCTTATAATAGCACCAATATTTAGCAAAATTTGAGAAAAATCATGCAGCAAAACGGCACACTCTATATCGTCGCTACCCCGATTGGTAATTTATCCGATATCACCGCCCACGCCATTGACTGCCTAAAAACCGTTGATATCATCGCCTGTGAGGACACCCGTACCTCGGGCAAACTGCTCAACCACTTTAACATCCCCACCAAAACTTGGGCTTATCACGACCACAATGCCGAAGTACAGACCCCTAAACTGATTGAGATATTACAGTCAGGGCAAAGTATCGCCCTTATCAGTGATGCCGGCACCCCACTCATTAGCGACCCTGGTTTTCGACTGGTGCGCGCCTGTCACCAAGCCGGTATCAAAGTCTCGCCGGTTGTCGGCGCCAGTGCTGCCATAGCCGCCTTATCGGTCGCAGGATTACCTTCAGACAAGTTTTATTTTTATGGCTTTTTGCCTGCCAAAACCGCAGGACGACAAAGCGAATTGACTAAAATCAAGGATTTAACCGCCACGCTGATTTTTTATGAAGCACCCCATCGTATTGTTGAGTGTATTGATGATATGATTACGGTGCTTGGCGACAATCGACAAGTGACGTTTTGCCGTGAGATAACCAAAACGTTTGAAACCATTTATCCGTCAACGCTTGGTGAACTAAAGAAGTTTGTTGCAAGCGATGCCAATCAGCAAAAAGGGGAAATGGTACTGGTGGTCGCTGGCGCAAGTGAATTACAGAATCATGATAATCAACACGATGAATTGCTAAAACGACTATTGCAAGATTTGTCGGTGAAAAAAGCCGCACAGCTCGCCAGCGATATCACAGGGGCTAAGAAAAATGCCTTATATGAACGTGCTTTGCTTTTACAAGGTAAATAAGGATTTGAGAGAATGGTTTTAAATTTCGAGTCAATCCATGAATATGGAACGACTGACAGCCTTGATATAATTAATGGTTATCTTGAAGCATTAGCCCACTTCAATACGCCCCAAAGTGATGTTGGTTACACTTTCTTTATTCAAGAACTACCATTTAAAGATTTAAATTTAGAAACAGTAAATAAGTATTATGAGCTAGTTGATACTTATGAAGTTTGCTCAAAATTTGAAGTGTATAAGAACCTTGATGAAATTCAAAAAATAATTTCTCAAACTATTTGTCATGAAGCTTTTAGTTTTTTAAATTATATTTCACTCAAAAGTACAATAGATTCCTTTCCTGTTGGTATGGTCACACAGGATTGGCGAAGAGTAAACTATTCAGATCTTTTAACCGAAAAAATCCTAAATGCAACTCAAGCCAACGAAATTTTAATACCAACAGAATATAGCATCAGAGCGACTGGTAAATGGTACGAAATCCATTGGAAAGATATTTTCTTAAAAAATTCAAGGGCAACTTTCATTTTACATTTAGGTTTTTCAGATTAAACGGTAAATGCTTTAAACAAAGCGTTGATACCTAATAATAATAAAATCACTAATGTCATATTTTTGAACATTTTTTGTGAGATTTTATGACGAAAATAAAACCCGATATACAAACACAACAACGACAACAGCGTCGCCACGCCAATCACGCCCAATTCTGTCGTTGGTAGGCTCACAAAGCCTTGCCACAGCACGATGAGCTGAGCGATTTTGCCGACCACATAGCACAGGTTACTGGCTTTAATCAGATCGGTTTTGGGGTCTAGGCTGTCTTCGGTAGCCGATAGCAAATACATCACCAGTAGCGGCGACATTGCATTGGTCGCACCGCCGAGCACGCCTGCCACCAGCCCACTGAAGATTAAACTTGGTTGATTATTGGGCAGTCGAATATTTTTGCCCGTTTGACTTGCCAAAAACTGGGTCAGCACATATCCGACAATCAATAGCCCAAGGCCGATCAGCAAATAATGCGGTGCGATGAGAAACACCAACTTTGTGCCGATCAGACTGCCCACAAAACTAGTAAACACCAATAGCCAATATTTTTTGAGGTAGTAGCCAATATTGCCACCCTCCAAAAACACCACCAAGTTAATCACCAAACACGGCACGACCGTCAGCAGCAGCACATGCGACATCGGATAAAAACTTGCCAATGCTGTGGTCGCAATCAGCGTCACGCCAATCCCTGTCAGCCCATGAAACATACTGGCGATGGCAAATATCGCGGGGATCATGAGCATCGAAAGCATAACGCCTTGCTGAACGGAAAAAATCGCCATCAGCGACTATCTTACCAAGGTAAATTTACTCGCTAATTGCTTACCGATTAAGCTGACCAGCTGACTGGCAATTTTATCTTTACTGGCTTTTTCTAGTGTCACCCCTGCTGCTTTATCCCTAAAAAACACCGTCATGGCATTGTCATCACTGCCAAAACCAATATCGTTGCGGGACACATCATTACAAGCAATCATATCTAAGTTTTTGGCGTCAAGCTTGCCACGAGCGTATTTTTCTACATCTTGGGTTTCTGCCGCAAATCCTACCACAAAAACATCAGGGAATTCTTTGGCAATGGTCGCCAAAATATCAGGATTTTTCACCAAATCCAGTGCCATCTGATCTTGCGTTTTTTTAATCTTTTGCGGCACGACATCACGCGTGCGGTAATCAGCGACCGCAGCCGTGGCAATAAAAATATCGGTCGCTGTCCTGACAGGTTCGACTTCGACATCATTGCCGAATTCATCATGGTCATGATGGTGATGATGCTCATGGTCATGATGAGGGTGGTCATGGTCGTGATGGTGGTCATGGCACTCACATATATCGTCACTGGCGCATTGGCGAGCAGTCATTAGCATTTCTTCAGCCGATAACACATCGATACGATTGACCAGTAGTGGCGTTGGTAGGGGCACTTTACCCCCAACGATCAAGGTCACCCTCGCGCCTGCATTACGGCACGCTTTTGCCAGCGCAAATCCCATTTTGCCCGTGGAATGATTGGATAGATAGCGCACAGGGTCGATGGCTTCAATCGTTGGACCTGCGGTGATTGTCACATTTTTACCCGCCAATACTTGTGGGGTGATTTGCGCTGCGATGAAATATTGCACGTATTCAAGCAACTGCTCTGGCTCTGGCAATCTTCCCTCACCGATATCACCACAAGCTTGCTCACCGCTGGCTGGTTGGATGATTTCATAATCATAATCGGTTAACGTCTGCAAATTAAGTTTGACCGATGGATGTTGCCACATTTGCTGATTCATAGCAGGCGCCACTAAAATCGGGGCAGCGGTAGCAAGGCAGACGGTAGTGAGTAAATCATCCGCTATTCCCATGGCCAGTTTGGCAATCGTATTCGCGGTAGCAGGCGCGATAATCAGTAAATCCGCCCATTTTGCCAGTTCAATATGCCCCATTCCCAGCTCAGCGCTCTCATCCAACAAGTCGATATGCACTGGGTTACCCGTTAAGGCCTGCAGCGTTAACGGTGTGATAAAGGCTTGTGCGCTTGCCGTCATAATAACACGGACGTCATAGCCATTTTTAATCAATAGTCGGGCAAACGAGGCGGATTTGTAGGCAGCAATACCGCCTGTAATACCAAGAAGGATATTTTTCATAAGATAAAAGCACTAAAAAATTTTGCCTATAGTAACAATTTTCCGCCATTTTAGGTATGATTAATCATCATTTATTAGGAAATGCCTATGGCAATCAAAGACTGGCACCAAGACGAGCGCCCCAGAGAAAAGCTACTGCAAAAGGGCGCTGAGAGTCTATCAGATAGTGAGATTTTGGCAATATTCTTACGCACAGGCACCAAAGACCAATCCGCCATCGAACTGGCTCGTGGCTTGATTGAGAAATTTGGCAGTCTGGCTCAGTTACTATCTGCGCCTAGTGAAGCAGTCATGGCGTGTCACGGTATCGGCATGGCAAAATACGCGCAGATTTTGGCAAGCCTTGAGATGGGCAAACGCTACCTTGCCAGCCAAGTCAAACAAGCCCCTACCCTTAACGCCAGCCAATTGGTCAAAGACTATCTGACTACGCAGCTGCGACCGCTCAATCGCGAGGTGTTTGCGGTGCTGTTTTTGACCAATCAACTCACCTTAATCCAGTATGAGGTATTATTCACAGGCGGTATTTCATCGTGCTCAGTATGTGTGCGGGAAGTGCTGCGCTGTGCGTTAAAATACGGGGCAAGTCAACTTATTATCGCCCATAATCACCCAAGCACCTCTGCCACAGCGTCACAAGCAGATCTAGAAATTACCCGCAGTTTGGCAAAAGCGTGTCAGCTTGTCGATATGACTTTGATTGACCATATTATCGTGGGTCAAGATGGCACGCTTTCTTTACAAGAAACAGGCAAGATGCCTTAGCGTTTGACGCGGTTTTTAACCATTATTACCACCCAAATCATCATCAGTAAACCGATGAGTAACACAATCATCGCAAAAATGGGTGAAAAAATCGACAAAGCCGACAGCCCTATCGCTGTCCCGGTCTCTGCCACTGAAACAGCAGGATTTGCCAAACCGCCCGTCGTCGCAGTCGAAGCCACGCGCGTGGTGGCAGCTGTACCTTTTATCGTAGCCGCAGCGCCGCCGCCAGCAATAATCGCTAGCGCCCAAGTCATGGCAGGACTCATATCGGTCAATGTTGAAGCCATGACCAATGTTCCTGCAATCCCTGCGAGCGGTACAGCAACGGTATCTAACAGATGATCAACCAACGGGATTAAATAACTGATCGACTCTGCAATACTGGCTACGCCTAAAATAATTAACGCAGGCGTAGAGCCTACCCACTGCCAGCTGTCATTAAGGGGAATAATATGAAAATATGCCGCACAACTGAGGGCAAACAGCGGTACAAACACACGAAACCCGCTACTTGCCGCCAAGCCAATCCCAAGAAAAATACTTAAAATCATTTCAGTTGTCATATGTTCTATAGTCTAAGTATGAATAATGTTACCACTATCATAAATAAAAATTATTAAGAAAAAAACACATATTTAATTAGCATCGCGAAACACATCACCACAATCACAGGTCGAATAAACTTAGTGCCCCCTTTAACGGCCATCCTTGCACCCAATGAAGCACCAATAAACTGCCCCACCATCATAGCAACTCCCACTGACCAAAGCACTTTTCCACCCAACACAAAGAACATCAATGATGCGGCATTGCTGGTAAAGTTGAGTAATTTGGCATTGGCAGTCGCGGTAATCATATCCAAGCCCCGCATGGTGATACCGCCTAGCGCAAAAAACATCCCTGTACCAGGGCCCAAATAGCCATCATAAAAACCAATTAAGGGTGACATCCCATATTGCCATTTATTTTTGCTGATTCGTGGTGCAGATTTGACCTCACCAATATTGGGTGCAAACAGATAATAAATACCAATAAGCGCGATTAAAAAAGGAATGCCTTTGGTTAATAGCACTGGCGGAGAAAGTTGCACAGCCATAGCGCCTAGCACAGCTCCGACAAAACAGGCGATAAGCGAACGCCAAATTTGCTTAGGGTGAATTTTGCCTTTGCGTATCATGGTAATAGAGGCAGAAAGCGAACCTGCAGTCGCTTGCAGCTTGTTGGTGCCCAAGGTATAAAGCGTAGGAACATTTGCCATTAACAGGGCAGGAATGGTCAATAAGCCACCACCCCCTGCCATGGCATCTAAAAATCCTGCAATCCCTGCGACCAACGTTAACATCACTAGCATATCAAAACTCAGCTGCATCATATTTCCAAAGGTAAATTGAAGATTTATCACTATAAACAAAAAAACCCCATAAGCGCGAACCTATGGGGTTTTTTTAATCAGTATGATTAGTCACGGTCTACTAATTCAACGTATGCCATCGGTGCAGCATCGCCATCGCGATAACCACATTTGATGATACGTAAATAACCACCTGGACGCGCTTTGTAGCGTGGGCCTAGTGTCGTGAATAATTTACCTACAGTCGCTTTATTACGTAAGCGGTTAAACGCTAGACGACGGTTAGCAACTGAATCTTCTTTTGCCAAAGTAATTAGCGGCTCTGCCACACGGCGAAGCTCTTTAGCTTTAGGAAGAGTAGTTTTGATGAGTTCATGTTCAAATAGTGAGTTGGTCATATTTTGGAACATGGCCTTACGATGGCTGCTGGTACGACCCAACTTAACTCCACTGTTACGATGTCGCATGGTCAAACTTCCTTTAAATTTTAACGGCTACGGTAAGAGAAGCGGTCATCAACACGTAAATCAGCAGGTGGCCAATTTTCAAGGCGCATACCAAGCTCTAAGTCTTTAGAAGCAAGGACGTCTTTGATTTCAGTTAATGATTTCTTACCGAGATTTGGGGTTTTTAACAACTCAGTTTCGGTGCGTTGTACCAAATCGCCAATGTAATAGATATTTTCCGCCTTCAAGCAATTTGCTGAGCGAACCGTTAATTCTAAGTCATCCACTGGGCGCAGTAGCACAGGGTCAACTTCTTCTTTTTCCTTAACAGGTTCTGGGGTGGCTTCCGCTTCAAGGTCAACAAATACGGCAATTTGCTGCTGCAAAATCGTTGCTGCTTTGCGAATCGCTTCTTCTGGATCGATGGTACCATTGGTTTCAAGTTCGATAACCAAACGGTCTAAGTCAGTGCGCTGTTCAACACGGGCATTTTCAACTTGATATGCCACGCGTAAGATTGGGCTATAGCTAGCATCCAATTTTAAACGACCAATAACTTTGTTATCACCAGAATCTTTACGTACATTGGCAGGTTCATAACCACGACCTACTGCTACACGCAAACGCATTTTTAAATGACCACGATCACTTAATGTACCTAAAACTAAATCAGGATTGATAATCTCTACATTGTGAGGTAACTCAATATCTGATGCTAGTACAGTGCCTGGACCTTGTTTGTCAAGGGTCAAGAATACTTCATTTTGATCATGCAATTGGATCGCTAAACCTTTTAAATTTAACAATAGATCTAGCACATCTTCTTGCAACCCTTCAAGGGTTGAATACTCATGATCAACGCCTTCGATTTCAGCTTCGATTACAGCTGCACCAGGCAATGAAGATAATAGAATGCGACGTAGGGCATTACCTAACGTATGCCCAAAACCTCGTTCTAACGGTTCGAGCGTGACTTTGGCGTGTGTTTCATTGACCGTGTCCACATGAATGGCATTCGGTGTAAGAAACTCAGTAGCATTTAGCATCATTTGTCACCTCGACTTTATAGTAAAATTAATTATTTAGAGTACAACTCAACGATTAAGCTTTCGTTGATTTCGGTTGGTAAATCAGCACGCTCTGGCGCTTGTTTAAAAGTACCTTGCAATTTGCTATGATCAACTTCCAACCATACGGGTGTACCACGTTGACCCGCCAATTCAATTGCGTTTTTAATACGTAATTGTTCTTTGGCTTTTTCGTGTACGGCAATCACATCACCATCTTGTAATTGGATTGAAGGAATGTTCACACGAACAAACTCATCACGACCCGCTTTTTTTACTAGAATAGCACGGTGGCTAACTAATTGGCGAGCTTCTGCGCGAGTTGCACCAAAACCCATACGATAAACAACGTTATCGAGGCGACGTTCTAACATTTGAAGCAAGTTTTCGCCAGTTGCGCCTTTCATACGCGCAGCTTCTTTATAGTAGTTTGAGAATTGACGCTCTAACACACCATAAATGCGTTTTACTTTTTGTTTTTCACGAAGCTGTGCAGAATACTCTGACGTTTTGCTACGTGGATTACCATGTTGACCAGGGGCGCGGTCAGCTTTTTTGGTTTTTTCTTCGTACGCTTTTACACCTGATTTTAATTGTAAATCAGTACCTTCACGACGAGAAAGTTTTAATTTTGGACCTAGATAACGGGCCATGAAAGTCTCCTTATACGCGACGTTTTTTCGGTGGACGAGTTCCGTTATGAGGAATCGGGGTTATATCGCTAATGCTGTTTATTTTATAACCCAATGCACCTAAGGCTCTTACCGCAGACTCACGACCAGGTCCTGGACCTTTAACCAAGACATCAACATTCTTGACACCATATTCTTGTGCTGCTTTACCAGCCACTTCAGCCGCAACCTGTGCAGCAAATGGTGTAGATTTACGTGAACCACGGAAGCCTTGTCCACCAGCGGTGGCCCAAGCCAAAGCATTACCTTGACGATCGGTAATCGTTACAATGGTGTTATTAAAAGACGCATGGATGTGCGCTACGCCCTCAGCTACCGAGCGGCGAGTCACTTTTTTGCGACTACGAGTGTCTTTTGCCATCTTTTAGCTTCCTAAGTTAATTATTTTCTGATTGCTTTACGTGGACCCTTACGAGTACGCGCATTTGTTTTTGTGCGTTGACCATTTACTGGTAAACCGCGACGATGACGCAAGCCACGATAGCAACCTAAGTCTACTAAACGTTTAATATTCATCGAGATTTCACGACGCAAGTCACCTTCAGTCGCATATTCTGCAACTTGGGTACGGACAGCATCAAGCTGAGTATCATTTAGTTCACTGATTTTAGTAGTTGGCGCAATGTTTACCGCTTCTAAAATTTTAGCAGCAGTGGTACGACCAATACCAAAAATATAAGTGAGTGAAATGATAGCGTGCTTGTTGTCCGGAATGTTTACACCGGCAATACGAGCCATTGACATTTCTCCAATTATAAGGAAAAGATGAGTTAATCATCTACTGATGTAGCATTTTGAAACACTTGGTTATCTACAAATGTGTCAAAATAACGACAAGTAGCGGATAATACAGTATCAGCTACCTGATTTCAAGTCCAATCTAACAATTTAGATTAACCTTGACGTTGTTTATGACGCGGTTCTGCACTACAAATAACGCGAACAACGCCTTTGCGGCGTACAATTTTGCAGCTACCGCAGATTCTTTTTACAGATGCTTGAACTTTCATTTTCAGCTCCTAGTAGTAGTTATGAATGCTTGACTTCCATGGTTTGCATCAGCGAATAATCATGGTATTGGTGCGTCATTAAGTGCGCTTTAACTTGGGCAATAAAGTCCATAATCACGACCACACTAATCAGTACTGAGGTACCGCCTAGATGAAACGGAATACCAAACGCAGATTGCAATATCATCGGCATCAAACAAATAATTGTCATATAAATCGCACCAATAAAGGTTAAGCGATTTAATACATGATCTAAATAACGTTGAGTTTGTAAACCTGGACGAATACCTGGAATATACGCTCCACTTCGTTTCAAATTCTCTGATACTTCTTTTGGACTAAATACCAACGCGGTATAAAAATAACAAAAGAAAATAATCAAGGCTGCAAAAATTACCAAATACAGTGGCTGACCCGGTGATAACACTAATGCCATATTCTGCAAGAAACTTTGAAAAATATTAGGATTGGGGGATTGACCCACCCATTGTCCCAAACTCGCTGGGAATAACAACAATGAACTAGCAAAAATCGCTGGAATAACCCCTGCCATATTAATTTTTAATGGCAAATGCGATTGCTGCTGTGCATATATTTTTCGTTCTTGCGATTGCTTTTGGGCATAGTTGACTGGGATACGGCGCTGTGCACGCTCAATAAATACAATCCCTGCCACCACCGCTAACGCCAATAAACTAAATATCAACAAGGCAATCATATTCATTTGACCTTGCTGGACAGAGTTAATCGACTGCGTGACCACTTGTGGAAAAGTCGCTACGATACCCGCTAAGATTAGCATTGAAATACCGTTACCAATACCACGTTCAGTAATCTGTTCACCTAACCACATCAAAAACATCGACCCTGCAACCAACGAGGTTACCGCAGGAATATAAAAACCAAGACCACTGGTCAATGTAAGATTCTGACTAATCAGACCTGTACACATACCAATTGATTGAACCAAAGCTAAGGCAAGGGTTAATTGGCGTGTATACTTGTTGATTTGGCGTTGACCGGCTTGACCTTCTTTTTTTAATGCATCCAGTGATGGTATAACTGCTGTCATCATCTGGACAATGATTGAAGCAGAAATATAAGGCATAATCCCGAGTGCCATGACTGACATCCGCTCTAATGCCCCACCAGAAAACATATTAAACAAACCTAAAATAGTATTTTCATTGGTTTGAAAAAATTTCGATAAGCTTTCTGGATCCATACCAGGAATAGGTACGTGTGAACCGAAACGATAGACGACTAAAGCACCCAACAAAAATAGTAAACGATTAAATAATTCATCGTACTTACGAATAAATGCTAGAGGATTCATCGATGTTGAATGCTTAGTCATGTAGGATTACTCCTCAACAGTACCACCAGCTGCTTCAATAGCCGCTTTAGCACCTTTAGTCACTTTAACACCTTTAAAAGTATATGCTTTGGTTACGTCACCTGAAAGGATGATACGAACACGTTGCATATCGTGGCGAATGATATTCGCTGCTTTTAAAGACTCAACGCTTACCACGTCACCATCAACTTGGTTCAATTCTGATAAACGCACTTCTGCCGTTACCATTGCAAGTTTACTGGTGAAACCAAATTTTGGCAAACGACGGTATAAAGGCATCTGACCGCCTTCAAAACCTGAGCGAATACCAGAACCTGTACGTGAGGTTTGACCTTTGACACCACGACCACCGGTTTTACCGATACCAGAACCGATACCACGACCACGGCGAAGTTTATTTTTTCTTGAACCTTCAGCTGGGCTCAATTCATTTAAACGTAGACCCATTATACTTCCTCCACTTTAACTAAGTAGTTAACGCGGTTTACCATACCACGGGTCGAAGGGGTATCTTCAACTTCGACAGTATGTCCAATACGACGTAACCCTAAACCTTTCAAACAAGCTTTATGGCTTGCTAGGCGATGGGCACTCGATTTTACTTGAGTAACTTTCATTTTTTTCATGTTAGCTCACCTTAGCTTAGCCCAAGATTTCTTCAACTGATTTGCCGCGTTTTGCCGCAACTTTTTCAGGAGAAGACATTTCTTTTAACCCGTTGAAAGTTGCACGTACAACGTTAGCGGCATTGGTTGAACCATAGCATTTTGCTAATACGTTTTCTACACCTGCAACTTCTAATACTGCACGCATTGCACCACCCGCGATAACACCGGTACCTTCAGAGGCTGGTTGCATATACACGCGGCTTGCACCGTGGCTAGCAGTAATAGGATGCTGAAGGGTTGTACCCGCTAAATCAACGGTAATCATATTACGTTTGGCAGCTTCTAGTGCTTTTTGAATCGCTGCAGGCACTTCACGCGCTTTACCACGACCAAAACCAACACGACCATTGCCATCACCTACCACTGTGAGTGCGGTGAAAGAAAAGATACGACCACCTTTTACAACTTTAGATACACGGCCAACTGTGACTAAGCGCTCTACTAAACCGTCTGTTTGTTCAACTTTTGCCATGATTAGAACTCCAATCCATTTTCACGAGCGGCTTCAGCTAATGCTTTAACACGACCATGATATTTAAAACCGCTACGATCAAACGCAACTTTAGTAATACCGGCAGCTTTAGCGCGTTCTGCAATTAATTTACCAACGGCAGTTGCAGCTTCGATGTTGCTAGTTTGACCAGCACGTAAAGTAGTATCTAACGTTGAAGCTTGGGCTAACACTTCACCACCCGTTGGTGAGATAACTTGTGCATAAATGTGGGTGTTAGTACGATTAACAGATAGACGATTTACGCCTAAACCACGGATATGTGCACGGGTTTTTTTCGCTCTGCGAAGGCGAGCAGCTTTTTTATCAAACATGTCATTTCACCTTATTTTTTCTTAGCTTCTTTACGAGCGACATACTCATCGCTATAACGAACGCCTTTGCCTTTGTAAGGCTCAGGTGGGCGATAGCCACGAATGTTTGCTGCTGCTTGACCTAGCTTTTGTTTGTCGCTAGATTTTAACACGATTTCAGTCGCAGTTGGGGTTTCAGCAGTAACACCTTCAGGTAGTACATATTCGATTGGGTGTGAGTAGCCTAAGTTTAGGTTAACTTTATTGCCAGCAACAGCGGCTTTATAACCAACACCAATCAATTGTAGACGACGTTCGAAGCCTTCAGTAACACCTTTAACCATGTTGCTTAATAATGCACGAACTGTACCAGTGTGCATCCAACCGTCTTTAGTGTCAGATTTTGGTGAAAGAATAATTTGATTATCTTCCTGTTTTAGCTCGACCAAATCATGCAGGCGTAAAGTTAGCGTACCTTTGCTACCTTTAACTTCAACCTGCTGACCGTTCAAAGTAACACTTGTACCATTTGGTAGTGCTACAGGGGCTTTAGCCACACGAGACATACGGGTAATTCCTATAAAAGTGATAAAAAAACGAACAGGCACAACAAACTATGCCTGTCCCTCTTAATGTTGATTAAGCTACGAACGCAATAACTTCGCCGCCTAATCCAGCTGCACGAGCTTCACGGTCGCTCATGATGCCTTTACTGGTAGAGATGATTGCTACACCTAGACCTTTTTGGACACTTGGTAGTGCATCTTTACCACGGTATTGACGTAAACCTGGACGACTATAACGTTTAATCGTTTCAATAACTGGTTTACCTTCAAAATATTTTAACTCGATAGTTAATTCAGTTTTACCTGTACCAACTTCTTGAGTTTCTGCGGTTGCAACATAACCTTCTTTCACTAGCAAATCAGCAATTGATTTACGTAGTTTTGAGTTTGGCATAGTCACAGACGCTTTTTGAGCCATTTGTGCATTACGGATACGAGTCAACATATCAGCAACGGTATCTTGCATACTCATATTGTTTCCCCTTACCAGCTTGCTTTATGAACGCCAGGTACATCACCTTGCATTACTTTTTCACGAATCATGTTACGTGAAAGACCAAATTTACGGAAATACCCATGTGGACGACCTGTCAATGCACAACGGTTACGTAAACGTACTGGTGAAGCGTCACGTGGCAGTGCTTGTAATGTAAGCATGGCGTCCATACGTTCTTCATCAGTTGCGTTAATGTCGCTGATAATTGCCTTAAGCTTTGCACGCTTCTCAGCATATTTAGCAACAGTCGCTTCGCGTTTAAATTCGCGATTAATCATACTTTTCTTTGCCATATTGCCTTATCCTTGCTGTTAGCCCTTGAATGGGAAGCCGAATGCTTTAAGCAATGCACGACCTTGATCATCAGTTTTTGCGGTAGTCGTAATGGTAATATCTAAACCACGAATACGGTCGATTTTGTCAAAGTCAACTTCAGGGAAAACGATTTGCTCTTTGATACCTAGTGAATAGTTACCACGGCCATCAAATGCTTTATCTGTAAACCCGCGGAAGTCACGAATACGTGGAATAGCGATTGAGATTAAACGATCTAAAAATTCGTACATCTGTTCGCCACGTAACGTTACTTTACAGCCGATTGGCCATTCTTCACGGATTTTAAAGCCTGCAACTGATTTGCGAGCTTTGGTTACTACAGGTTTTTGACCGGCAATTGCCGTCATATCCGCTAATGCGCCTTCAAGAACTTTTTTGTCTTGCGCTGCATCACCCACACCCATGTTTAGGGTGATTTTGGTGATTTTAGGGATTTCCATAACGTTGGCTAAACCAAGCTCTTGCTGAATTTTTTGCTTAAGCTGTTCGTTATATTGTGTTTTAAGTCTTGCCATTACTGATACCCTTAGATGGTTATGCAGTCGCCACAACTTCACCAGATGAACGATAAACGCGTTGTTTTTTGCCTTCGTCATTCAATTGGTAAGAAATACGATCTGCCTTTTGGGTTGCTGCATTATAAATTGCAACATTTGAAATGTGTAAAAATGCTTCTTTCTCGATAATACCACCTTCAACGCCAGTCTGTTGGTTTGGCTTTTGGTGTTTTTTAACGATGTTGATGCCTTCAACTTTTACACGGTCTTCTTTTACTGCTAGTATTGTACCTTGCTTGCCTTTATCTTTGCCAGCAATTACAATCACTTGGTCGCCTTTACGTAATTTTGCCATGTTTTCCTCACAATACTTCTGGGGCTAATGAAACAATTTTCATAAATTGTTCGCCACGTAGTTCGCGGGTTACTGGTCCAAAAATACGTGTTGCAATTGGTGCTTTATTGTTGTTCAACAACACAGCTGCATTATCATCAAAACGTAGTACTGAACCGTCAGGACGACGTACACCAAACTTCGTGCGTACGACTACCGCGTTCATTACATCACCTTTCTTGACACGACCGCGTGGAATTGCTTCTTTCACAGTCACTTTAATGATGTCGCCTACTGATGCATAACGACGATGTGAGCCACCTAGCACTTTAATGCACATAACTCGTTTTGCACCACTGTTGTCTGCAACTTCCAGCATTGTTTCAGTCTGAATCATCGCGTTACTCCATAAATTGGCAAAACAAGTCTTTGCCACAATAAGCCATTTTTAAGGTGGCGTATTGTAGCAGTTACTGACTTGCTTTGCAATTATAACTATCTATTTAAGTTAAATTAAATATTAACTGCTTTTTCTACGACGTCTACTAACACCCAAGATTTGGTTTTTGATAGTGGACGTGTTGATTTGATACGAACTGTATCACCAACGCCACACTCATTGTTTTCGTCATGAGCATGTAGTTTGGTAGAACGGCGAATCATTTTGCCATATTTGGCATGACGAATACGACGCTCAACAAGTACAGTAATGGTTTTATCCATTTTGTCACTGACAACTTTACCAGTGACTGTACTTTGTTCAGTAGCGTTAGCTTGGTTGGTATTTTGCTCACTCATGATTAAGCCCCTTGGTTTTCGGTGTTCTGTTTTTCAGAGATAAGAGTCTTGATTTGAGCAATCGTACGACGATTTGCTTTAATCTCATGGGTGTTGCCTAACTGACCAGTGGCTTTTGCCATACGAAGACGAAATGTTTCTAATTGCTTTTCGTCTAGTAATTGGGTCAGCTCTTCGACTGATTTGTCTTTAAGTTCACTGATCTTCATTACATTATCGTCCGTTTAACAATGGTGGTTTTGAAAGGCAACTTGGCAGCTGCAAGCGTGAACGCTTCAGTTGCTAGCTCGTCAGAAACCCCTTCGATTTCATAAAGCATTTTGCCTGGTTTGATTTCGCATACCCAGTATTCTACTGGACCTTTACCTTTACCCATACGAACTTCTAGTGGTTTTTCGGTAATTGGTTTGTCTGGGAATACACGAATCCAAATTTTACCACCGCGCTTGATACGACGTGAAATCGTACGACGAGCAGCTTCGATTTGACGTGCAGTCATACGACCACGTTCTACTGATTTAAGTCCGATTGTACCAAAAGATACGCTACTACCACGGTGAGCTAACCCCGTATTACGTCCTTTTTGTACTTTACGAAACTTGGTACGTTTTGGTTGTAACATATCGATTAACCTCTGTCTTTAGCTGGACGCTCACTACGTGGGCGGTCGCTACGATCATTACGAGCACGACGTTTTTGAGGTGCACGTGCTTGCTTTTCTTCTTTGACTGGATTATATACACGGTTCATGCCGTCAAGCACTTCACCACGGAAAATCCAAACTTTTACACCGATAGTACCGTAAGTGGTTTCTGCGCGTACATTTGAATAGTCAATGTCAGCACGTAATGTATGCAAAGGTACACGACCTTCACGATACCACTCTGAGCGAGCAATCTCAGCGCCGCCAAGACGACCTGATAGCTCAACTTTGATACCTTGTGCGCCAGCTTTCATACTGTTTTGAACAGCACGTTTCATAGCACGGCGGAACATGACACGACGTTCAAGTTGTGAAGCAATACCATCAGCCACTAGACGTGCGTCTAAGTCTGGTTGGGTGATTTCTTCAATGCTAACTTGTGCTGGCACACCCATTAATTTGGTAAGTTCTTTTTGTAGGCTTTCAATATCTTCGCCTTTTTTACCAATGATGATACCAGGACGTGCAGTGGCGATAGTGATTTTAGCTGCGCCCGTAGGACGTTCGATGCTAATACCGCTGATCATCGCTGCTTTAAGCTTTTTCTCTAAATATTTACGAACTTGTAAGTCGTTGATTAAGTATTCAGAGTATTTTTTTGGATCTGCATACCAGTTAGCGTTTGATTTACGGATTACGCCAAGACGGATGCCGATTGGATGAACTTTCTGTCCCATATTATGCTCCTACCTTAACTGTGATGTGGCAAGTACGTTTGCTAATACGGTCAGCACGACCTTTGGCACGTGGTAAAACACGTTTTAACGTAATACCTTCATCCACATAAATGGTAGAAACACGCAATGTATCGATGTCTAAACCATTGTTATGCTCAGCGTTAGCAATCGCAGATTCTAAGCATTTTTTAACCAATTTAGCGGCTTTTTTGTTGCTAAAGGTTAAGATATCTAATGCACGCTCGATTGATTTGCCGCGAACTTCGTCAGCAACTAAGCGTACTTTTTGTGCCGAAATGGCGGCACCGCGTAATTTTGCAGTTACTTCCATGATGAGCACCTTATTTCTTAGATTTCTTGTCAACGCCGTGACCACGATATGTACGGGTTGGGGCGAATTCACCAAGTTTATGACCAACCATTTGCTCGTTTACGATAACAGGTACATGTGTACGACCGTTATGAACAGAAATAGTTAAGCCGACCATTTGTGGCAAAATCATTGAGCGACGTGACCAAGTTTTGATTGGTTTGCGTGAGTTAGTTTCTAACGCATTCTCAACTTTGGCAAACAAGTGCGCATCGATGAATGGACCTTTTTTCAATGAACGAGGCATGAAATTATTCCTTATTTCTTATTGACGCGACGACGGCGGATAATCATGTGGTCAGTACGTTTGTTAGAACGTGTTTTAAGGCCTTTAGCCTTTTGACCCCATGGGCTGGTTGGGTGTTTACCGAAGTTACGACCTTCACCACCACCGTGTGGATGGTCAACTGGGTTCATTGCAGTACCACGAACGGTAGGACGAACGCCACGCCAGCGGTTTGCACCTGCTTTACCCAATGATTTAAGGTTATTTTCAGTGTTTGATACTTCACCGATAACCGCACGACAATTTACGTGGATACGACGAGTTTCGCCTGAACGTAAACGAACGATTGCATAGATACCATCACGACCCAATAATTGAACCGCAGCACCTGCTGAACGAGCGATCTGTGCACCTTTACCGATTTTAAGTTCGATATTGTGAATCACTGTACCCACTGGAATGCTACGTAGTGGCAAGCAGTTACCTGGGCGAATTGGTGCAGTTTCACCAGAAATAACGGTATCGCCTTGTTGCAATTTTTTTGGTGCGATGATGTAACGACGCTCACCGTCTGCATATTTAAGTAGTGCGATGTGTGCAGTACGGTTTGGATCGTACTCAATACGCTCTACAACAGCAGGAATATTGTCTTTGTTACGTTTGAAGTCAACAACACGGTAATGCTGTTTATGACCACCACCGATATGACGGGTAGTGATACGACCGTTGTTGTTACGACCACCAGTTTTGCCTTTTGACTCTACTAATGCTGCATAAGGACGACCTTTATGAAGGTGTGGATGCACCACTTTCTCGACAAATCGGCGACCTGGTGATGTCGGTTTGGCTTTTACGATAGGCATTGTGTAATCCTTATTCGTTGTCAGCAGCAGGTTGTTCTGCTACGTCGGCTACTTGAACATCTTGACCAGCTTTTAAGGTCACATAGGCTTTTTTGAAGTCTTGACGACGACCTACCGTGCGACCAAATCGCTTTGTCTTACCTTTAACATTTAAAGTGTTAACTTTAACTACTTCAACACCTTCAAACATTAATTCTACGGCTTTTTTAATCTCTTTTTTTGTCGCGTTGGTGTCAACTTTGAACACTTGCACACCTAAAGTATCGCCCAAGATTTGAGATTTTTCTGAAAATACAGGTGCTTTTAGTACCTGATATAGTCTTGCGTTATTCATGCTAACACTCCCTCAATTTCTTTGGCGGCTGCGACAGACATGATGACTTTGTCAAACGCAATTAGGCTAACTGGATCAACTTCAGTGCTACCTAGTACGCTGACGTATGGAATATTGCGAGCAGCTAAGTAAAGATTTTCGTCAACTTCATTGGTAACGATTAATGCTTTAGGGGCATTTAAGTCTTTAAGTTTAGCGATAAGCTCTTTAGTTTTTGGTGCTGAAATGCTGATGTCATCAACCAATACTAAACGGTCTTGACGAATCAATTCAGCAAGAATGCATTGCATGGCACCACGGTACATTTTACGGTTCACTTTTTGTGACCAATCTTGTGGTTTGGCTGCAAATGCGCGACCACCACCGACCCAAATTGGGCTACGGATGGAACCTGCACGTGCACGGCCAGTACCTTTTTGACGCCATGGTTTTTTACCACCGCCAGATACTTCACCACGCGTTTTTTGAGCACGGCTACCTTGACGACCACCCGCTAAATAAGCGGTAACTACTTGGTGTACAAGTGCTTCGTTGAATTCACGACCAAATGCTACGTCTGATAGCTCAACCGCCGAACCTGTTACTGTATTTAGATTCACGTTAATCCCCTTGATTAAGCTTTAACTGATGGACGTACGATAACGTCGCCACCGTTGGCACCAGGAATTGCACCCTTGATAACTAGGATACCTTTTTCAGCATCAACTGAAATCACTTCTAAGCCTTGTACGGTCACACGTTTGTTACCCATTTGACCTGGCATTTTTTTGCCTTTAAATACACGACCCGGTGTTTGGTTTTGACCTGTAGAACCCACAACGCGGTGAGATACTGAGTTACCATGTGTCCAATCTTGTGAACGGAAGTTGTGGCGTTTGATACCACCTTGGAAACCTTTACCTTTGCTGGTACCAATTACGTCAACGATTTGACCTACTTGGAACAAGTCAGCAGCGATTTCACTACCTGCTTCGCGGCCTTCAAGTTCGCTGTCTTCGACGCGAAATTCCCAAGTGCCACGACCTGCAGCAACACCAGCTTTTGCAAAGTGACCTTTTTGAGCTGCATTAACACGAGAATCACGACGTTCACCAGTTGTTACTTGGATAGCTTGATAGCCGTCTGTGTCTTGTGTTTTGATTTGAGAGATACGGTTGGCAGTAACTTCAACAACAGTTACAGGAATTGAAACACCTGCTTCTGTGAAGATACGAGTCATGCCGCATTTTTTTCCGACTAAACCGATCGCCATGTTGTTAACCTCTTAATTTTTACTGTTATTCAATATAGGTGTTACCCTAAGGGGTTAGCCTAATGCGATTTGTACATCAACACCCGCCGCCAAATCTAACTTCATCAGTGCATCGACTGTTTTGTCAGTAGGCTGAACGATATCTACCATACGTTTAAATGTGCGGATTTCGTATTGGTCACGGGCATCTTTGTTCACGTGTGGTGAGGTTAAGATGTTAAAGCGTTCAATGCGAGTTGGTAGCGGTACTGGACCACGAACTTGTGCACCTGTGCGTTTTGCGGTATCAACAATCTCTTGAGCTGATTGGTCAATCAGACGATGGTCAAAAGATTTAAGTCTGATACGGATTTTCTGGTTAGCCATGCCAGTAAGCTCCTAATATAAAGTTTGATATGGGTTAATTTGCGTTGGGTGTTAAGCTGTTATTGAGTAAACACCTAACTTGTATTTTTTACCTGTTTTTGACAGGCACTTTTTGAAAATAAAAAAATTTCAGTCCCACTCAAACTATTAACTTGCAATACATAGATAGCATTATTAATAGTCGGTGAAACTGTCTTCTTTAATTTCGTGTCGCAATCAATGGAGCGACTGTATTAAAGGGCTTATTCTTTTATGAATTGACGAATCATCTTCGTCGCCCTGCAATAAGTTAAGTGGGCTGTATTATACCGATTTTTTGGGTAAAAGCAATAGGCTAATCTAGCAAAATATCATATTGTTCTTGATTAAAACGGTTATCACTCTCCAAGTTAATCGGACGACCCAGCAAATATTCCATCTCTGCCACCGTATCCGCTTCAATGGTTTCAAGCAAATCAATCACCCCGCTATTTGCGACCACGGTAAATTTCTTAGGGGCATTATAGGTTCTGGCGCAGCGCATCAATTCGCGGAAAATCTCCAAACACACGGTTTCGGCACTTTTAACAAAGCCTTTACCGCCACAGGTTGGACACGGCTCACAAAGTTGTTGTTGTAAGCTCTCTCGCGTGCGTTTGCGAGTCATCTCTATCAGACCAAGCGCTGAGACTTCGCTGATGTTGGTTTTGGCATAATCGCGCTTTAATTGTTCTTGCAGGCTTGCTAGCACGTCATCGCGGTGTTGTTGCTCTTGCATATCGATAAAGTCAAGAATGATAATCCCGCCCAAATTACGCAGTCGCAGCTGACGGGCAATGGCATGGGTGGCCTCTAAATTGGTTTTATACACCGTATCTTCAAGAGAACGCCCTCCGACAAATGAACCGGTATTGACATCAATGGTGGTCATGGCTTCGGTTTGGTCAATGATAAGATAACCGCCTGATTTGAGATTAACACGGCGATTGAGCGCGTCTTTTAAATCCTCTTCTACGCGGTGTACATCAAATAACGCCTGCTCGCCTTCATACAATTGAATACGTGGATATATCAGTGGGACAAATTCTTTGGCAAAATGACGAATAGCGTCAAACACTCGGGCGTTATCGACCGTCACTCTTTCAGTCTGCTCACCAATCAAATCTCGAATCGCGCGCAAAGGTAGCGACAAATCTTGATAAATCAGCTCAAAACGGCGATGGGTCGGCGTTTGTTCACGGCGGGCTTGTACCATCCGCCAAAGCTGCAGTAGATAATAAATATCTTCTTCAAGTTTGGATTGCGGGATATTTTCGGCAGCGGTACGGGCAATCAATCCGCCTTGCAGATTGACTTGGTGCATCAGCTCGCCAAGCTGAGTTTTTAACCGTTCTCGCTCATCGCCATCAATCCGCTGTGAAATCCCGATATGTTCACCATACGGCAAGTACACCAAATAACGCGAGGGCAATGACACATCCGTCGTCAGTCGTGCGCCTTTACTGCCTAATTGGTCTTTAATCACTTGTACCAAGATACGCTGTCCTTCATACAAGCGGTTTTCTATCAACTCGCTAGGCGGTGGCTGATAGGTGGTTGTGGTCATCGCAAGCGTAGTGGTGTCAGGGTCTAAGGTGTTGTCAATCGCGGGATTTTGCGGTTTTGGCGGTTCAATGGCTGAGAGCTTAGGACGCAGGGTCTGCATATCATTGACGTGCAAAAACGCGGTGCGCGATTGCCCAATGTCGATAAACGCCGCCTGCATGCCTGGCAGTACGCGCACCACTGTGCCAAGGTAGATATTGCCCACTGAGCCAAGTTTGCTATGGCGTTCGATAAAAATTTCGTTCAGTATCCCATCTTCGAGCACAGCGACTCGGCTCTCAGATGGGCTGATGTTGATGAGTAGTTCTTCGGTCATTGTAAACAGCTTTTTAAAATTTTTAGTTGCCGTTATTCTACTAGAGTTTTAGTAGTTTCAACAAATTTATAAAATTAGATAATTAGGCTAGTTCATGCTGACTAACTTCTCATACCCTTCATTTGGTGGATTTTTTAAAAACGCTATCCATTCAAAAATAACAGTTCTAAACTCGTGCTTTGTTAATGTTGTTTGATTTTCAGTATCATTTTCATCCATTAAAGAGTAAATCTTAAATTTATCATCTGTAATTGTAATATCAACACCCCAATAGCTTGAACTAAAATCAATATCAAAAAGCTTATTGGAATCTAGTTGTGATAATATCTCTTTTGCAAACTCTAAATTATAGCTAAGCTCTCTTAAATAACAGTACAAAGCATTGATTGGTTCAGTATTATATTCAAACTCAATATCATGTATTCGTTTATGCCAAACTTCCACAAACCTTGTTGTAAATTTAATTTCCACTAAAACAAACTCAATTTTAATTGCTCAACTGAATCTACAATGAGAGTGGGATTTTCTTTAGCCAAAACATCGGCTTTTTCACATCCGTAACTTACAGCAATGCTATCCATCTGTATTGCATTTGCCATACGGATGTCATGAATACTATCACCGATAAAAACAGCGTCTTCAATTCTTGTGCTTGTTTCTACCAAGATTTGCTCAAGCATTAAGGGATTGGGCTTGCCTGCGGTTTCGTCAGCAGTTTTGGTAGTTGTGAAAAACGCTTCAATTCCAGAGTTTGGCAATACTCGCTCCAGACCTTTACGTTTCTTGCCTGTTGCAATGGCTAAGGTTTTGCCTTGGGCGTGTAAATCTGAAATAAGTTCTTTGACACCATCAAACAATTTGTCATTGTCGCAATGCTTGACATAATATTCTGAGTAAGTGGCTAAAAGTTCATCATATTTATCGCTGTCATTGGGAAATAGCATGGGAAACGCATCGACTAACGCAATGCCGATAATAGATTTTGTGGCTTCATCGGTGACGGTTAAACCGTGCTTTTTAGCAGCATAGCGCATGGCATCGACGATTAAGCCAACCGAATCCATCAGCGTGCCATCCCAATCGAAAATGATTAGGGATTTGTTTTTCATGTTAATCATGTTGATTCTCTAGCAAATTTTGCATATCGACTGGCAATTCGGCTGTAATCGTTTCATATTCCGGAATTTCGAGTTGATAGGCATGCAAGCACAAACGGCGCACGCTTTTATCGCCTTTAGCCACATTCGGATTGTATTTATCATCACCCAATAATGGATGCCCGATACTCGCCAAATGCACCCGAATTTGGTGGGTACGCCCTGTCAGCGGTTTGGCTTCAATTAAGCTGACTTTTTGACCATTTAACTCAAATTTTTGCAACACGTTAATTTGGGTTTGGCTTGGCTTGCTATCTTCGGATTTTACATCTACTTTGACACGGCGTTCACCGCTTTTGCCTTCTTGTGTGGCAGGCAACGTGTATTTTAGTAGCGGTTTATCAATGGTTTGTGTTTCGCTACTTATCCAACCTACCACCAAACACAGATAGGTTTTTTGCAAGGTTTTTTCTCGCAAATGCTCTTGTAAAGTTTTAAGGGTTGAGCGTTTTTTGGCAATCATCAGTAAGCCAGAGGTATCTTTGTCAATGCGGTGTACCAACTCAAGGTATTTTTTACCCGTTACTTCTCGCATGGCTTCAATCACGCCAAAACTCTCGCCACTGCCGCCATGCACCGCCATACCCGATGGTTTATTGAGCACGATTAAACCCTCATCTTCATATACAATGCGCTCAAGCAAGCTCTGGGCAAAGTCAGGGCTTATCACGGGTTTTTCACGCGTGGCAAGCTTGATGGGTGCAATGCGCACCACGTCATTACGCTGCAGTTTATCGTGGGGTTTACAGCGTTTGCCATTGACACGGATTTCGTCGGAACGAATCATGTTATAGACGTGTGAGCGCGGCAGTCCTTTAAGACGACCCAACAAAAAATTATCAACACGTTGGTCATGCTGCTGGCGCGTGACGGTCAAGTAATTGACTTTAGCAAAATCTAAAATATCGTCATCTGCAGACTGCGGTTGTTTACTAGGCGGTTGTTTACTAGGCGTGCGTTTTGGGGTTTGATGAGCCGATTGTTGCGATGGGGTGTCGCGTTTTTTGTTAGGATGGGCGGGACGTTTGGGAGACTGCGAGTGCTCTGTCATATTTTGATAGCCGTTTACATAAAAATTTGCTATAGTTTAGCAGTTTAGTGCCTGTGCCGCTATGAATTCGCGCCATCAATTCGACTTAAACCCTGTTAAGCTTCATTTCAAAGTAGTGTATGCGGGATAATTAAACTGTCGCTTTTGGTGTCGCCCATACAGCCGAAATTTATTCATGGCAGTATGACTCACGATAGGGCGCACTAAACTGCCAATATTTATAGATTTTAAGACTGATTTTAATCAATATCAGCACACGACATACGAGTAACGAAGATAATTGTCATTTGAAAACATGTTCAAATAGTTTGTAAAGATTAGTGATATATAGAGATAACAGATAAATGGTGGGTTTTGTGCCTTACAACCACAAAACTGCTGGTAACGATTAGCGTATTATGCGCCTAGGTAAATGAACTCAGTAGTTGCGATTTTGAGATAAACGTTTACGGTTTTGGATGATTTACCATTTTAAATTGCCCACGCCTTTGTAAAACCTAACTTATCAGGCTTGCCATTTAAAGCGAAAACTAACGCTAACACTTTTTGACCAATAGGGAAAAAGGGTTCATTCATTTGTCCTAAAACGCACATTGTTTTGGGCAACAACCCCCAATCCAGCATGATGGCTGTATTTACCTAACAGGCTTACAACCTCGCTATGGCAATAATCCAACTTAATCATGCAATTTTTGGTGAACAACAAACCTTGTTATCAAGCCACTTACGCTTGCTATCAGCGAGTCTATTCAAAACTGTTTGACGTTGTTTCATCAAATGTTTGATAGCAACATTTATCTACGCTCGTATGTTTTGTGTGTTTAGGAGAAAACACATGAAGCGCATCCTCATCAATGCTACCCACGCTGAAGAAATCCGTGTTGCCCTGTGCAATGGCAATCATTTGTATGATTTCGATTTAGAAAACCGTACCCGCGAGCAAAAAAAAGCCAATATTTATAAAGGTCATGTGACCCGTGTCGAGCCATCGCTTGAAGCGGTATTTGTGGAATACGGTTCACAACGTCAAGGTTTTTTACCGATTCGTGAAATCGCCCCAGAGTATCTAGCAGGCGACCCTCGCTCTACCACTAACATCAAACAACTGATTAAAGAAGGCGATGAACTCATCGTTCAGGTGGAAAAAGAAGAACGTGGTAACAAAGGCGCTGCGTTATCTACTTTGATTTCATTGGCGGGTCGTTATTTGGTATTGATGCCCAACAATGCGCGTGGCGGCGGTATCTCTCGCCAAATCTCTGGTAAGTTGCGCGATGAGATGAAGCAAGCGTTAAGTGATCTAAGACTACCCAAAGGCATGAGCGTTATCATCCGTACCGCAGGGATTGGTAAAACCACGGATGAATTACAACAAGACCTTGACCATTTATTAAACATTTGGAAAGGCATCCAACAACAAAGCCAAAAATTTCCCTCACCTCGCCTGTTGCACCAAGAAGCTGGCGTAGTCACCCGTGCCGTACGCGACTACTTGCGTGATGATATCACGGAAATTTGGGTCGACAATGAATACGCCTATAATGAAGCGGCGAATTTTATTGAAGCGGTGATGCCGCAGCAAGCGAATAAACTGCGCAAATACACTGACTATGAGCCGATGTTTGCCCGTTTTGGGATTGAAAAACAAATCGAAACCGCCTACCAACGTGAAGTACGTTTGCCAAGCGGCGGTTCAATTGTAATTGACCAAACTGAAGCCCTCGTATCAATCGATATTAACTCATCAAAAGCCACCAAA
Organism: Moraxella sp. 179-F 1C4 NHS; assembly: GCF_045370505.1. Taxonomy (NCBI): domain Bacteria; kingdom Pseudomonadati; phylum Pseudomonadota; class Gammaproteobacteria; order Moraxellales; family Moraxellaceae; genus Moraxella; species Moraxella sp. 179-F 1C4 NHS. The sequence goes on from NZ_JBIQEC010000001.1 coordinate 150,644, forward strand.
GGCGCGGATGTCTCAGAAACGGCGTTTAATACCAATTTAGAAGCAGCAGATGAAATCGCCCGTCAATTACGCCTGCGTGATATGGGTGGTTTGATTGTTATTGACTTTATTGACATGGCAACTGATGACCACCAAAAACAAGTGGAAAATCGTCTCAAAGAAGCCACTAAAAACGACCGCGCGCGTATCCAATTCGCTGAAATTTCACGTTTTGGACTACTTGAAATGAGTCGTCAACGCTTGCGCCCATCACTTGAAGAAGCGACAGGTTACCTCTGCCCGCGTTGTCACGGTACCGGTATGATTCGTGACTTGCGTTCACTTGCCTTATCAATCATGCGTCAAATCGAACAACGGGCACTACAAGAACGTCATGGCGAAATACAAGCCGAAGTGCCAACTGACATCGCGGCATTTTTACTCAACGAAAAACGTGAAACGCTGGTGTGTCTTGAGCAAGAAAGTGGCACGCGCATTACTATCTTGCCACATGCCCATCTTGAATCCCCCGAGTTTAATATCACTTATAACAGTGACGGGTTTGCGCCATCGAGCTATGAGCGTGTCGCCGAAAGCCAACAACAAGAATATAAAGACCGTGGCTACGATACGAGCAACTGGCACACCGATGACAATGAAGTCAGCCGTGTAGCGCCGACAGGTAATCATAATGCCTGGAGTAATGCTAGCAACGCCGCCAATACCACGCCTAACCCTGCAACGCCATCCAACAAATCTCAGCAAACTGCCAACAATACGACTGCCCCCAAAGCTGCCGCGCCACAACCCGTGCAGCCGGCTGCCACTGTCCCTGCAACTTCTGCAGTCGCTTGGCTATCGAACTTGTTTGCCCCTACCCAGCAAGCCCAAGTCACCCCACACTTTAGTGGTCAAGATGCTGCTTCGGCGATTGAAAGTCTTGTCAATACCGGCGCGCAAAGCTTGGGGGTGCAAGGTCAAATCAATTACGCGGCATTGACGGCAAGCATCCCTGCGGTGACAGCTAACACCAATGAAACTAGCGCCAATCCTTATCAAGAAGCGTCTCAACAACCTTCGGCCACGGCTGAATCAAGCGATAAAGATGCTGAGCGCCGTAAACGTGGTAACCGCAAACCAAAGGCTAAAAAACCAAACCGTTATCAATCTGAAACGAGTGAGACGGAAGTTTCATCACAGGACACTGACAGCAATAAAGACAAGTCAAATGATGCGTCAAAAACTGCTAAAACTAGTGAGCTGCCAAAACGCGAGCCGAATAGTCGCCGTGACAGCCGCGGGGTCAAAGAACGTCGTCCAACACTAGCGAATGAAGATAGTAACGCGGCTGTAGTCAATGATGTGACAGCGACTGATACCGCTGTTGCCCCTGTCGATGGTAGAAAAAACAACCAATCCAGAGCAGAAAAACCGAAAGGCACCAAACAACGTGACCCCAACAGTGTGCAAGTTCAAGTATTTAAAACTGAACAACAACAACCTATAGCTGCGGTTGAAACAACGCATCTCTCGCTAGATGATAGCAAAGGGGAAATTGCAAAACCTGAGGCGCAGCCAATAGCATCAGCTTCGATGCCCGAACAGGCAATTCAGACGCCAGTTAACCCTAGCAACGTTACAGTGTCCAATGACGAGGTAGCAGAGCTTGCTAAAGCATCGACACCATCTGCGCCATCAGCTGAGCCAGTCACTGCACAGCTGGCAGTGACACCGAGCCAAGGTCGTGCCAAAAATGACCCACGCGAAGTCTATAAGGCTTATCAAGCGCAATTTAGCCCAGTTGCCTCTGTAGTGAGCACTTCGGTGACAAAAATTTCAGGTACGGTGAGTCAGTTTATTAACCAGTACTTAGATAATGCCGCTGAAAAAATGGCAAGCGACAGCGTGGTTAGCTGCTTTATCCAAGCCATCGATGCCTTTAATCATCAAGCTGCTACTACCACTACCCCCGCAAAAGATAATGTCGTAGTGGCTGAACAACAGCGTTTTGGGCAGTACTTTAGAAATTATGGCTATGCCAGTCTATCCGCGCAAAATTTGGATGATTATCATACGGCCATTTTGCCAGCCAGTCAGTTCCAACGCCAAGCAGGCAAAACTGACGCTGCACTACCAGCGGTAACTAAACGCGCCATCAATGACCCACGCGGTTCTTTGGTTAATACTGCTGTCGCTCAAGCGCCGACTGATTCAAACCCGTCAGTTGCTGAGCCTATCTCGAATGAAACTGACAGTGGCAAAGGTCAAGTAGAAGCAGCCTCAACTCAATCAGCGTCGCCTAACCAAAACCATCTGTCCTATCAAGCAGGTAGCGTAGGCGCATGGATTGTGGCGCGTTTGGGCGAGCAAGGTCATGCTTTGATTGGGCAAGGTAAATTGGTCGAAGCTTACTTGCAAGCACACAATGCGCCAGTCGCTAACCGACCAACCGAGCCGGTCTCTGTGACAACAATAGCAGATGACGCTACAGCCAATCAGGACGTTGACTTAGTGCCAACAGCTGATGAATCCGCAGTAGCCTTTAATACTGACAGCGAAGGTGTTGAAGCAACGGACGTAGAAGATAGCGCAGAAGCAGCGGCGCAAAAACGTAAAACCACACCGGTAAGTTATAAGAACATGATTGAAAGTGTGGCAGAACAAATGAAACCGGCAACCGTTGGTATGCTGACCTTGGCAACCCCAAAAGCACCAAAAACCCGTACGCGGAAAGCTAAGGCGAGCGAAAAACCAGCAGCCAAACCCAAAACGCGTACCAGTAAAAAGGTGGAAAATGCCGTGGTTGTCACTAAAAAATCAACGACCACCGCCCAAACTGACGTAGCGCCCTCTCACGATGAATCGGAAGCGCCGCAGCACAATCAGTAAATCAATCTTGTTTGCGTGCCTGTATAGCAATAAAAAAGCAGTTCAACATGAACTGCTTTTTTATTTTAGCTACAAATTTTAGATACAATGAATTGGCGGGCTTGTTTAATGGGCAGGCTTGTTACGAATTTTTGAGATGACTGTCATGATCGCAACTACCACTAAACCTGCTACCAAACCAACCAGTGCATTTAATAAGTTGGTGGTTAAGCCTGAAAACGCCCCTGACAAGTCACCTAAATGCTCAATCCCATGATGTAACGCACCAAAGCCATGCGCCAAAATACCACCACCGACCAAGAACATCGCCAAAGTACCGGCGATTGATAGCACTTTCATCAAAATAGGCGCAAAGGCTAATAACGCCTTACCTATGCTTTGTGCCGCTGATGACGACTTTTGCTGCAAGTGCAACCCCAAATCATCTATCTTGACAATCATAGCTACAAAGCCATACACACCCACTGTCATGATGAGTGAAATTACTACCAGTGTTATCGCTTTATCTAGTAAAGGCACCGTTGCCGCAATGGTGCCGAGGGAAATCACAATGATTTCAGCCGATAAAATAAAGTCCGTTCGCACTGCCCCTTTGATTTTCTCTTTTTCATGCGCCACCAAATCTATGCTTTCATTGGCATTGGCTGCTACCCGCTCGGCTTGCTCAGGGTCATTACTACCAGAGTGGGGCCAAAATTTGTGCACCACTTTTTCTGCCCCTTCATAACATAGATATAAACCACCAATCATCAATAACCCGGTCACCAAGGCTTGCGAAATTGCACTAATAATTAAAGCCAGCGGCACCAAAATCGCTTTATTGACTAAAGAGCCCTTGGCGACACTCCACACCACAGGCAACTCGCGATCGGCTTTTACCCCTGATACTTGATTGGCGTTGAGTGCCAAATCATCGCCCAACACGCCCGCCGTTTTTTTGGCAGCGACTTTTGTCATTACTGATACATCATCTAGGATGACGCTAATATCATCGAGTAAGGTTAACAAACTAGCAATTGCCATGATAAATTCCTAAAAAATAGTAAAAGATGAAAAAATAATAATAGTTATTAAACTAGCTGAAGATTTGTTAGTTTACAAATTTGTCATTTAAACACAATGTTTAAATTGTATTGCAACTTATCAAAAGTTATTTGCCTAAACGTTGAATTTTTTCAATCAACCCAGTTAAACAAACTCTCAGTTATACAACCTTTCAATCCATTAATACAACTTGGCTTTGAGCCGATTACTTTTAACGCACTAAAAGATTGAAACAAGCATAAAGATTGAAACGGGCAAAAATGTGAGCCCCGACCTAGTAGACCTGGTAGATTGTTAACAATAAGTTGACAGGGGTAGCGCTCATATACCATAACAATATGGTAAAATAAAAACCTATATTAACGTTCTGTGGGTTTTCTCATGCTCATTCGTTTTGCAACTTATCCTGCTAAAACCTCATTAGCCACCCGTTTAATTACCAGTGTCATCGCCGTGGCTGGCATGGTTGGTTTGGCAGGCTGTGATAATGCCCAATCGCGCACACCTGCCAAGTCTGAAAGTCAGAAACATGAAGCAACTAGCAGCTCAGCCACTGTGGCAAAAGTGGCAAAAAATGAATCACAGCTACAGCAAATGCTGGCGGCAAATTTAGCCAAATCAGGTATCACCGCCAAAATCACCTCGGTGACAGCGACCAGTATGCCAAATATCTATTGGGTCAAAGCCGAAGGTTTACCGGCGTTTTTTACCGATGCGACAGGTCAATATGTAGTACAAGGCGATATCATCAAAGTCGGTGGTGCCAAACCTGAGCATATCTCAGCGAACTTGCAAGCGCAAGATGCGAAAGCCAGCCTTGCCACCATTGATAAAAAAGACATGATTATCTTCCCCGCTAAGGGGCAGACGAAAGCCGCAATCTATGTGTTTACTGATACAGATTGTGGTTATTGCCGTAAATTCCACAGTGAAATTGATGAAGTAAATGCACTGGGTATCGAAGTGCGCTATCTACCTTGGCCACGTAGTGAACAGACCATGCCAATCATGGAAAAAATCTGGTGTAGCAGTGACCGCAAAAAAGCCTTAACCGATGCCAAATTGGGCATGCCTATCAACGCACCGACTTGCAGTAACCCCGTACGTAAAATTTATGAGTTAGGCGCAAATTTGGGTATCAATGGCACCCCAGCCGTGTTTGACACAGAAGGTCATCAACTTGGCGGTTATGTGCCACCTGCTGAATTGGCACAGGCGCTCAACCTCAAATAAGTTCACCCCTGATGGAATACAAACCAGCTAGTACTCATTAGCTGGTTTTTTTATTTTAATTTTTTTGGGCAATTGGATTTTATACCTTACCAATCACAAGTTAGCATGGTATATTTAGCTAGCCAATTTTTAAACTTTTATTTTTATATTTTTGACATTTGAGAATTTTTTTTATGAATAATCGACCTATTCAATTAGCGATTTTAGGGCTTGGTACTGTGGGTACTGGGGTGGTTGAACTACTACAAAACAACCTTGATGAAATGACGCGTCGCACAGGACGTGAGATTAAAATTACCCACGTAGGCACGCGTCGCAACCGTACCGATATCCCAACAGACATCAAACAATCTGCCGATTTGCTTGATATCGTTCAGCAAGATGATGTGGATATTGTGGTGGAATTGATGGGCGGTACCACCACGGCTAAAGAGGTGATTTTAGCGGCAATCGAGCATGGCAAACATATTGTGACTGCCAACAAAGCCTTACTGGCAGAACATGGCAATGAGATTTTTGCCAAGGCAGATGCCAAGGGCGTCAAAGTGTCGTATGAAGCCGCGGTTGCCGGCGGTATTCCGATTATCAAAATCTTACGTGAAGGCTTAGCTGCCAACAAAATCGATTGGCTTGCGGGTATCATCAATGGTACAGGCAACTTTATCATGACTGAAATGCGCGATAAAAAGCGGGACTTTGCAGATGTCCTCGCTGAAGCCCAAGCGCTGGGTTATGCCGAAGCCGATCCGACATTTGATGTCGAAGGGATTGATGCTGCGCATAAATTGACGCTGCTTGCGTCAATTGCATTTGGTATCCCACTACAATTTGACAAAGTTTACTGTGAAGGTATTACCAAAATCACCCAGCAAGATGTGCGGTATGCCAATGAGCTTGGCTACCGTATCAAGCATTTAGGGTTTGCCAAACGTCGTATTTTAGACAGTGGCGAAGAAGGTATTGAATTACGTGTACACCCGACTTTGATTCCAAAACAGGTGTTACTTGCCAATGTGAATGGGGTAAAAAATGCCATCATGGTTGACGCAGAGCCTGTCGGACAAACCTTATATTACGGTTCGGGTGCCGGCGCAGGCGCGACCGCATCCGCTGTGATGGCAGATGTGGTGGACATGGTACGCGCCCTTGCTGAGACCAATGATTCAACCGCCAATTTGGTGCCGCATCTGGCGTTCCAGCCTGAGACACTCAATAACACACGCATCTTATCAAGTGATGAAATGATCACAGGCTACTATCTGCGTCTACAAGTCAAAGATGATTTGGGTGTACTAGCAGAAGTCACCCGCATTTTAAGTGAGTCTAAAATTAGTATTGATGCAATCTTGCAACAGCCAGCACATGATGATACTAGCACTGATTTGCCTGTCATTATTATGGTTGACCCCGTTGTTGAGCGCAATATGAATGAAGCGATTGCCAAAATTGAAGCGTTAGATACCGTGACAGATAAGGTGGTGCGCATTCGGTTGGATGAGTTAATGCAGTAAAATTTAGGTAGACTTGACTGAGATATTTTACAGTATTTTCAGTAGTTTAATTTACATTTTAACTATGATAATATGAAATGTATCGCATTAGCAAAACTTAAAACATCTATTGTGATTGGCATGGTTGCCGTTTACAACCCTGTTTATAGACCCTAGTGATTTAGGTCGTAGTTTGCTTGTGACAACAGAAACCCTAACTCAAAGGAAATTTAATATGGAAAATTCAGTCGTAATCGTAGATGGCGTTCGCACCCCAATGGGTGGATTCCAAGGTGATTTGAACGAAGTATCAATGCCAGAGCTTGGTGCAACCGTCATTAAAGAAGCCGTTAACCGTGCTGGCGTAAAACCAGAAGAGATTGACGAAGTTATCATGGGTTGTATCTTAACCGCAGGTGCAGGTCAAAGCCCAGCGCGTCAAGCGATGCGTAAAGCAGGTATCCCAGATGCCACAGGCGCAGTCAATGTCAACAAACTTTGTGGTTCTGGTATGAAAGCCATTATGCTAGGTGCCAACTCAATTCGTAGTGGTGAGTTTGATATCGTGGTAGCAGGTGGTATGGAATCAATGACCAACGCCCCTTATGTGCTACCAAAGGCACGTGGTGGTTATCGCATGGGAGATGGCGAGATCAAAGACACCATGTTCTTAGATGGTCTTAAAGATGCTGATACCGGCAAGTTAATGGGTGCATTTGCGCAAGAAATGGCAGATAAACGGGGTATCACACGTGAGGCGATGGATGCATTTGCTATCGAATCGCTAAAACGCGCCAACACCGCCATCAATGAAGGTCACTTCAAAAACGAAATCGTTCCGGTTACTGTCAAAACTCGTAAAGGCGATGTAGTCATTGACACGGACGAACAACCCGGTAAAGCCAATGTAGACAAAATCCCAACCTTAAAACCCGCGTTCTCAAAAGATGGTACAGTCACTGCCGCTAACTCAAGCTCAATCTCTGATGGGGCAGCCGCCGTTGTATTGATGTCAGAAGACAAAGCCAAAGAAAAAGGCTTAAAACCACTTGCACGTATCGTTGCCCAAGCCACTCACTCACAACACCCAAGCGAATTTACTATCGCACCTATCGAGTGTGTGAAAAAAGTTTTAGCAAAAGCTGGCTGGAGCAAAGAAGACGTTGATCTTTGGGAAATCAATGAAGCATTCGCCATGGTAACCATGCTTGCTATGCAAGAAAATGACCTTGATCATGCTAAGGTTAATATCGAAGGCGGTGCTTGTGCATTGGGTCATCCCGTGGGGGCATCGGGTGCGCGTATCGTAGTCACACTCATCAACTCACTCAAACGCACAGGCGGTAAAAAAGGCATTGCTAGCCTATGTATCGGTGGCGGTGAAGCGGTTGCCTTAGCGATTGAATTAATCTAATTGTCTCATGCTAAAAAAAATCCCTAATCTATATTAGGGATTTTTTTACTCAACGATCGATCTATAACAATCAATCTATCAAGCAATCATCTGATTTTTAGGTTGATATAACTTATGATTGCCAAAGCTAAAAGATTACCCATCACTGTCAAGTAAAAAGCCCTACGAAATTCTGGTTTGGTTGATTTATGGCGCAATAACCAATGGGCAAACGCCGCCCCTACCCAACCCCCAGCAAAAGCTAATTTATGGAGTGACGCTTCTTGCACGCGCCAATCTCCATTTTGTGCAGCTTTTTTATCATGCGCGTATAGCAGATAGGTCGCCAAACTTATCGCAAAATACCAACCAATAATCCATAAGGGTAAGTGCTTAACCAGCACAACAGCGGTCAGTAACATAAAAAACAGCACCCCAATAGCCACCCACGTGAGTAATGTTTGATTTTTAAGGCCGTTTTGAGCTTGACGAACTTGGCGGGCATTTTGTTGGGCAACTTTTTGTCTGACAAACGTCTGTTGCTGCACATTGACAGCACAGGGTTTGCCATCTCTACCTTGCCCTATTTCAAAAACTACCGCTTCATTAAGCACAGGACGCTGGTTCGCTCGGTATTCGCTGATATGAAAAAAAATAGCTGGGTCTTGCCAATTGTTATCGGTTTGCTCAATAAACCCAAAGCCTTTGTCATCTTGCCAGCGGATTATTTTGCCTTGATATTTTGTCATTAAAAATCACCTAATATATATGTTGATAACTCATTATTTATTATAACTTATCTTTTATAACGCCTTATTGGGCGGGCAATGGTGTTTCGCGCTAAGTGCTCTACCCGACTTTTTTCTATGTTTTTAATTTATTGCTAAAAGCCAATTTTTTTTACGCTTGGTTGCAAAAGTTACTTAAGACAACTGCCAATTACACCCTCTAAACAAAAATTTATCAAATCCTACTACTTAATGGGAGCTTTTTTCAGTAATCTTGTTTGCAAGTCGAACGATTAAGCGTATGACATTTTTCATCGTTTTTATCATCGGCGATTTCAACAATCAAGCATCTGTTTCAACAACCAAGTAGCTGTGAAACATCTAATTTGTTGAATTTTAAAAATTTTATTATAACAATTTTCATTTAACTATAAAAAACTATCTTATATTTATTTAGTTTTTAACTTAACTACCTTAATAAAAAATAAACAATAAGATATCTAAAGGAGATTTTTCCATGGCAAGTTTAATACGTTTACGCGATATCCAAGACACCCACGTTGACCTTTTAGGTAACGATTATTTTGATCCAACTGGTAAAACCGCTTATGGCGCCAATGGCGACAAAGTGGGTAGTATTCAAGGTGCTTTAGTTGATGAGAGCACAGGCCGTATTCGCTACTTCATTGTTGATGTAGGTGGCTGGTTTAGCTCGAAAGAAGTTTTAGTACCAGCGGGTTTAGCTCGTATTCAAGACGACAATGTATACTTTGATTCGCTCAGCCGAGATACTGTTGAAACAATGGATAGCTACGATCCTGACTACAACTACAGTATTGAAGAACAAACGGTTCGTGACCGTCACGTATTTGACCGTGCTGCCACACCTGTTAAGCTTACTGATAACGATTACCAATCACCTAATACATTACAGTTACTTGAAGAACGCATTTCAGTCAATAAAGACAAAATCGTAGCGGGGTTACTAAAAGTTGGTAAACACGTTGTGTCTGAGCCACGCACTGTCAACGTTGAGTTAACTGAAGAACAAGCGCATATCCAGCGTACGCCAGTTAACAGACCTACTGACCGCAGCATCGGTGATAATGACAATGCTACTATTGAGGTTGAACTTGAAGCAGAACGTGCAAATGTCAACAAGCAAACTTACGTGACTGAAGAAGTTAACGTAGATAAAGTGGCACAAACTCGCACTGAGACCTTTAATGAAACCGTTCGCCGTGAAGAGTTAGATGTACAAAAAGATGGCGTTGAGCGTGTAACGGGTGTTGATACCGTCGATGGTAATGTATCACCTGCAATTGATCCAAATGCGCCCCGTAAACTTTGATAATTAATATCATTAGAATTAATTACTATAAAGTTTAACTTCTGCCAACGGTATTGCCATTGGCTAGAAAAAGGCAGATGATTTCATCTGTCTTTTTTGTGGTTGTTATATATTATTACAGGATTTTGGAACAATAACTTTGCAATGGAAAACACTTTATGAAAAACCCGATGATGAATCCTACTGAATCGCATACCCATGATAACTATACTCATGATAACCATGATAACATTGTCAAAACCGTCGATCTTCGTGAAGATACCACTAACACCTTAGAGCTATTAGCTGAACGCCCCCAAGTGCAAATTGAGCGATTTATCAAAGACAATATTAAATTATCAAAAAAAATCATCAGCCAAACGGTTAACGTTCCTGTAACACTCAATCAAGAAGTTTTGGTGATTGAACATGTGTTTGCCCAGCCTAGCCCCTCTCAAGATAATTTAGTTAGCGTGGTTACTAATAACGTCAATGTGCCACAGTTGATGGTGAATGGGCAAGCGATTACTTTAGGCGATACCCCGATTGAGATTCCTCTACTTCAACAAACAGCGAAAGTGAATATTGAAACCATTGTGGCGGAAAAAGTACAGTTAATGACCCAAAATGTCAGTCATGAAACGCAAATTCCCGTGACATTGCGTCATGAAGAATTGGTCACTGAAAAAGTTGAATACGATGAGCCAACAGTATTAGCAACAACGCATATCGCTCCTGAAGAGGTTAACCTAGCTTCAAAGTAATTCCTTTCTACTTTGTTTGGATGAGCTCGCCTTAGCTTCTGTTGGCGTGTCTTTTGTTGGTGTGTCTTTTGTTGGCACGTATTGGTATGTAATTTGGGTGTGGCATACATCAACATAAAAGTAAGGTCAAAATGTCACACCCAGCATTTTTAATTGATTAGGTTTAAATCAATTAGGCTCGATGATGGGCAGGTATTGTAGATTTATGGCTAATCTCTGGCAGTAAATCCAAAAACCCTTGGATATAAGCCACCTCTTTACTTGTGGTACGGGTCGCCGCATAAAGCTGGCAAAACACACCTTCCCCCAGCGCCCTTGATATAACCCAGCCTTTTTTTTCGTATTCATTCACTACCCAATTCGGTAACGAGGCAACCCCTCGTTCACTCGCAACCAGCTGAATTAACATCGCTGTCAATTCTGTGGTTCTTAGTTTCTTGGGCGCAAGTCCTGCAGGCGCAAAAAAATGCGCGATGATATCGAGTCGTTTGGCTTCCACAGGATAGACGATGAGCGTTTCATCAATCAAATCTTCTGGCAAAATCGGCGATTTTTTATCGACTAATGGGTGTGTGGGTGACAACACCAAGCGACTTTCATATTGAAATAACGGCAGATAGCTGATTCCCTCCAAGGGTAAGCGACTGGCTGTGATAAGCACATCAATTTCTTCATCGAGTAACATTTGGTGAGGCTCAGGTTCAAAGCCTGAGCTAAAGTCCAGCTCAACGTCTTGCCATTCCCTGCGATAACGATTAAGAATAGGCATCAACCAATCAAAACAGCTATGACATTCCGAGGCCAAACGTAATTGTCCCGTTTGACCACGACCCAGTCTTTTAAGGTTGGCGGTGGTACGATTAAATTGCGGTAGCACACTGTCCGCAAGTTTGAGTACTTCTTTGCCTGCTGGGGTAAAGCTTAGCGGTCTTGAGCGGCGATTGACGAGGCTAACACCATAATAATTTTCGATTTCTTTGAGCTGATGGGACACCGCTGATGCCGTGACATACAAGTCCTCAGCCGCGGCAGCAAGCGAACCTTGCTCACGTAGTGCGGTCAATAATTGAAGGTGGCGGATTTCAAGCATAAAATAATTTTACCGTTTGCCAAGCCCAAAAGAAAAAAGTTCACGATTTGGTGAAACCATGAACTACTTTAACAAGAAACGTGAAAAAAGTTAATCAATTTCAAGTCAAAGCGGCCGTATTACTCAATCACTTTGACTAACTATCACTGATAATGTGCTCTTCTTCATCTTTGAAATTACGCGTCACAAGTAACTGGTCAATTTTATGATGATCGATATCGACTACTTCAAATTTATAACCTTGATATTCAACAAAATCTGCAGGACGGGGAATTTTGCGCAGTTTATACATCATAAAACCCGCTAAAGTTTCATAATTATCCCAATCGGGAAAATCTTCGATACCGAGCGCATGTTTGACATTTTCAATCGGTGTGGTACCTTCAATCAGCCATGAGAATTCATCACGCTGGATAATCTGCTGCTCATCTTCAATCGGTGCGACCCAATCTCCCATCACTGTCATCATGATATCAGATAACGTAATGACACCGACAATGAGCGCATACTCGTTCATCACCACAGCAAACTTTTCTTTACTGGAGCGAAAACGATCTAGCAGCTCGGATAAGGTTAATGTATCGGGGATGATTAATACATTACGAATCGTAGTTTCATTGAGCAAAATTTGCGACTGGTTACTAAGAAGTTTTACCAAAATATCTTTGGTATCGACATACCCAATCACTTCATCAATATGGTCTTTACATACCAAAAATTTTGAATACGGGTAATTGGCGATTTTTTGGCGAATACTTTGCTCAGACTCGCCAAGGGTGAAATAAACCACATCCTCACGGGTGGTCATGCTAGAGGGCACATTACGTTCTTCAAGCTCAAAAACGTTTTCGATAAAGTGATGTTCTTGCTTGAGCAATACTCCCGCTTGCGCCCCTGCATCCACCACGGCAGAAACATCATCAAAGGTGATATTTTCTTCTCTTACCATGTTGATTTTGAAAATTCTAAAAATCAGATTTGCCAGCCCGTTGATAATCCATGCCAGCGGCTTAAATACTTTGATTGACAACAAGACAGGCTCAATCACCGCTAACGCCACGCGTTCTGGGTTAATCATGCCAATGCGTTTGGGAATCAAATCAGCAAACAAAATAAACAACAAAGTGACTAGCAAAAATGACATTATAAAACCGATATTATCAAGCATTTTGCCTTGATAAAATGGCGAAATAAGGTCAATAAAGTAGGGACGAAGCGCAGACTCACCGACAATACCGCCCAAAATTGCCACGGCATTTAGCCCTATTTGTGAGGTAGCAAAAAATTCGGCAGAATTTTCTTGTAAATGTAGAATTTTATTGGCGCGATTGTCACCCGATTCTGCCAACAGCTTTAGCTTGATGCGCCTAGCACCTGCCAAGGCAATTTCGGAAATGGAGAAAAAACTGGAAATCAACACTAATATACAAATAATTAGTAGATTTTGGAATAAACTCACAATACACCTATATTTATCTATTTTTATCTAGACAACATAACAGATTTGGCAAAAAATTTCTTAGACTTTATGGTAAAGCAATAGTAGTAAACAAACATTGATAAAGAAACGGTAATAAAGAAATATGATAAGAAAAAGGGATAAGGAAACATTGGTAAAAAAATGGGTAAAAAACTGCACGCGTAAAAAAACCCTTGATTAAAATCAAGGGTTTCTTTAATAACAAAATAATTATACACGTTCAATAATGGTGGCAATCCCTTGACCCAGACCAATACACATAGTGGCAAGACCGAGTTGGGTGTCTTGTTGCTCCATCACATTTAGAAGTGTGGTGGTGATACGCGCACCCGAACAGCCTAGTGGGTGACCTAACGCAATAGCACCACCATTTAGGTTAACGATGTCTAGTTTGTCTTGTAGGTTTAAGCCCTTAAGAACCGATAAGCCTTGTGCGGCAAATGCTTCGTTTAGCTCGATGGTTTGCATATCGTCGATGCTCATGCCAGCGCGTTTTAAGGCTTTTTTGGTGGCAGGCACTGGCCCATAACCCATGATAGCGGCATCACAGCCTGCAACTGCCATACCGCGAATACGAGCGCGCGGTGTTAGACCTAAATCTTTGGCTTTTTGCGCAGACATGATAAGCATCGCAGACGCACCGTCAGACAAGGCTGATGACGTGGCAGCTGTTACGGTACCGCCTTTAGGATCAAATACGGGGCGTAATGCCGCAAATGATTGCATGTTGGCATCAGGACGAATCACTTCATCGATGGTGCAAAGTTGTAGGTTACCGTTTTCGTCATGACCTTCAATGCCGATGATTTCGTTTTTGAAACGACCTTGCTGTGTCGCTTCCCAGGCACGGCGATGTGATTCTACACCAAACGCATCTTGTTCTTGACGGCTGATGTTATTCATACGTCCAAGCATTTCAGCGGTTAAACCCATCATGTTAGAGGCTTTTGCATAGTATTTTGAAGCCTCTGGATTGATGTCAATACCGTGCATCATACCCACGTGACCCATATGCTCAACACCGCCGATAATGAACACATCACCTTGACCTGTCATGATTTGTGCCGCTGCGGTGTGAAGCGCTTGCATGGATGAACCGCATAAACGGTTGACCGTTTGACCTGCCGTAGTACGTGGTAACTCAGCCAATAAACCGATGTTACGACCGATGTTCATACCTTGTTCTAGGGTTTGGTTGACGCAGCCCCAGATGACATCTTCTACAAGTTTGGTATCAAACGGGTTACGCGCTACCAAAGCTTTAACAAGCTCCGCAGACATGCTGTCAGCGCGTACATTGCGGAACATACCATTTTTTGATTTGCCCATTGCGGTACGAACGCCATCGACAATCACGACATCTTTTGGACTTAATGTAGTCATTCTATTCTCCTTAAAATTTATAATCGTCGATTACGCTTGTGGGTAAAAAGTTTTACCATTTGCCGCCATATCACGAATCATTTGTGGCGCTTCATAGGCTTTACCTAAGCTTGCGTATTTGTCGCAAAGGGCTAGGTAATTTTGTAGACCGATTTGGTCGATGTAACGGCATGGACCACCACGGAATGGCGGGAAGCCAATACCCATAATCATCGCCATGTCTGCTTCTGCAGGCGTCGATACGATGTTGTCCTCTAAACAGCGAACCGTTTCATTACATAAGGCAATCATCAGACGATCGATGATTTCTTGGTCTTCAAACTGTTTTGGCGCATCGATAAATGGTTTTAATAATTCAACGGTTTGTGGATCGGCAGTTTTAACTGGCTTGCCTTTTTTATCCGTTTCGTATTTGTAGAAACCAACGCCATTTTTTTGACCTAAGCGATTGGCTTCAAATAATATCTGACCGCTCACTTTATAGTCTGGTTTCATACGGTCTGGGAAGCCTTCAGCCATCACTTCTGCCCCATGAACCCCTGTGTCGATACCCACAACGTCCATCAAGTAGGCAGGACCCATTGGCCAACCAAATTTTTCCATGACTTTGTCGATTTGAACAAAATCAGCACCTTGTTTAATCAATAAGTCAAACGCACCGAAGTAAGGGAATAATACGCGGTTTACTAAGAAGCCTGGGCAGTCATTTACCACCACTGGCACTTTACCCATTTTTTCTGCTAACGCGACCGTAGTCGCTACCGCTTCTTCACTTGATTTTTCACCACGAATTACTTCAACCAGTGGCATACGATGGACTGGGTTAAAGAAGTGCATGCCGACGAAGTTTTCTGGGCGCTCTAGTACCGATGCAAGATAAGTAATTGAAATGGTAGAAGTGTTAGATGCCAAGATTGCATCTTTTTTCACCAAACCTTCAACTTCTTTTAATACCGCGTGTTTAACTTTTGGATTTTCAACAACCGCTTCAATCACGATGTCAGTCTCACCAAAATCACCGTAGTTTAGCGTAGGACGGATACGGCTTAAGGTTTCGCCCATTTGTGCTGGGGTTACTTTACCGCGTGCCATACCGCTTGATAGGTGTTTGCTGGCCTCTCTCATACCCAAGTCAAGTTGCTCTGCCTTGATGTCTTTCATGATGATGGGCAAGCCTTTTGAGGCGGCTTGGTAAGCGATACCGCCACCCATGATACCTGCGCCCAATACAGCAGCTTCTTTAATATCATGCGCTTTGGCGCTGTGAGTTTTAGCAAGTTTACGAACTGCTTGGTCGTTTAAGAATAGACCGACTAGGCTTTCTGCTTGTGGGGTTTTTGCTGCTTTTGCAAAACCTGCAGATTCAATTTCTAACGCTTTGTCACGTGGTAGGTTCACCTGTCTTTCGATGGACTCTAAGGCAATTTTTGGTGCTGGGTACTGGGCTGGATTGGCTTTTGAGAACAATACACCTTTGGCTGAGTTAAATGCCATCGCTTGTTCTAGGGCGTTTAATTTGACTGGATTGATTTTTTCGTCATGGCGTGCTTTCCAATCTAGATCGCCTGCGATACATTTTTTGACTAAATCAATCGCTGAAGCCTCTAACTGGTCAGCGGCAACAACCGCATCCACCATACCGACTTTCAATGCAGCGGCTGGTTTTTGTGCTTCGCCAGTTGCGATGATTTCAAGCGCATTATCGATACCGATGATACGTGGCAAGCGCACTGAACCACCAAAGCCTGGGAAGATGCCCAATTTAACTTCGGGTAAACCGATGCTCGCTTTGTCACTCATGACACGGTAGTCACACACCAACGTCATCTCTGTACCGCCGCCCATGGATGCGCCATTGATTGCCGCAACTTTTGGAAAAGGCAAATCTTCAAAACGGTTGAAGGTTTTGTTGATGTCAAATACCCACGAAGCAATCTCGCCTTCTGGTTTTTTGAAGTTACCAACAAATTCAGTGATGTCTGCACCAGCTATGAAAACTTTTTTTCCTGAAGTAACGATTAGACCTTTAACGTCTGAAGATTGTTCTAATGCCGTGACTGCTTCGCCAAATTCTTTGATGGTGGCTTGGTCAAATTTATTAACGCTCTCAGTTTGATTATCGTAGTTTAATTTAGCAATACCGTCTTCGAGTAGCGATACCGAGATGCTATTTCCTTGATAAATCATTGCTAACTCCTTGAGTTATGTTGAAATCAACGGGGAAAACCGAAAAATGATGTTTTGCACGATGTCTTTATATGATGTCTTTAAAAGATGCTTGTGAAAAGATGCTTATTAAAATTTTTACATACCGCAGACAAAACAAAATCTTGACTAGTTTACTATGTTTGCGATAAGTTGAGAATAACGCAAATGACTGTTTAGTCATTGGCTAGCAACGGGGCCGCTGCTGCGGGTTTTGTTGCCAAACTTACTATCTTACCAGTTGGCAAAAGTCAGCAAAATGTGCTTAAAGTAGCCAATTTTTATCACTAACCCCTCTATTTGAATTCGACATACTGCTTGACATAATTGGCGCTTAGCGTGGTGGAGTTGACGCAAATCTGTAAACTGCCAACAGGCACCTCACTTTCGAACTCCTGCAGATGCGCTTTGATAGCATCGGCAATCCGCTGCGCCAATGATTGAATGGTAGCGTCATCCCGCCCTGGCATCAGATAAAAATGCGCCATAACAAAGGCTTCATCTCCGCTATCGCTCAGTCCCACCAATACGTGGTTTGGGTAGTAGATACGTGATTTGATATCACTTTGTAGCTTAAAGTTGCCAGACTGCCATAGCGTATCATTGACCCGTGCTAATAGGTTATCGGGCTGACTAATAAGATGGTCGTGACTCACTTCAATAATGACATTGGGCATGGTGTTATCCTTTACTCTTGAATTAAATCTGCAAATTTGGCGTTTACTGCGCCTGCTAAATCCGACGGTGACAACTCAATCTCTAAGCCGCGTCTACCGCCACTACAATAAATGGTCGCAAAGTGTTGTGCCGATTGATCGATGACCGTGGGCAGGCGTTTTTTTTGACCGAGCGGGCTTACCCCACCTAGCACATAGCCTGTGGTACGTTCTACCAATTTGGGGTCTGCCATTTGGGCTTTTTTACTGCCAATGGCTTTGGCGATTTTTTTTAGGTTTAGCAAATGCTCAACAGGCAGTATCGCAACAGCGAGTTTGTCGTTGTCATCTTGCACCACCAAAGTTTTAAATACCCGCTTTGGCTCAACTTGTAGTTTTTCTGCTGCTTCAAGCCCATAGCTTTCACTATGAGCGTCATGATGGTATTCATGTAATTGGAAGTTGATTTTTAGTTTTTTGGCAAGATTAACGGCAGGTGTCATAGCGGTTTCTTAACAGGGTTTGGTGATTGAACATAGTCATTCATCATAACCAAACTGCGGGTTAAAACAAAGCACATTGGGTATAAAAAACGTATAAAAAAACCAGCCAACTATTTTGCTAGTGACTGGATTTAGTAAAGTGCTAGATACTAGTTGTTGCATAGGCTTGAATGTATAGCCTTTATTTTATAAATGGCGCATTACCCATTAGCTTGCTTTTGAGACCATATAATCAACGGCAGCTTTTACTTCATCATCAGAGGCTTGACTACCGCCTTTGGCTGGCATTACACCGGATTTTCCTTGATAGCCGCCGATGGCGTGTTTATAAAGCGTGTCTTTACCTTGCGCAATGCGAGGTGCCCAAGCGGCTTTATCAGCAAATTTTGGTGCGCCCATCAAGCCTGCTGTGTGACAAGTGGTACATACACTACCAAACAATTTTTCACCAGCATCAGCAGAAACTGGGGTAGCGGTTGCTGTCGTCGTGGTGGCAGCGGCTGAGGCGGCTGTTGGTGGTACAAATGAAGCAGGCTGTGAAGCCACTGGCATGGGATGGTTTGCACGAGCGATTTCACCTTGCTGTGCGGCAATTTCTTCGGTTGGTTTGCTTTCGGCTGACTCATGCTTACTACATGCGCTCATGGTAAGACCCAAGGCAAGCATAAGACTGGCTAGCGTGGCATTGCGTGTTGATATCGGTAGCATAACCTTTTCCTTTCAAATAAGGTGAAATCTAATTTCACATCAATGTATAAATTTTTAATAGCCCTACAAACTGTTTTTGCATGGTAATGTTTTACGTGGTAATGCCGACTGGCAAATGGCTAGTACGACATTTAGCGGTATGTTGTTATCACATGAGAATTAGTGACTATATTAGCATTACTGCGGTATGAATAAAATAACATTTTAAAGCCACCTTGCTAAATCATTACTATCGTTGTGTATTTTGTTACGCTAACCGGCAAAAATTTTTTACTGGTTAGATAAAACAGGGCAATTGGCTAAGAGAAGGCTTTTCTGATTTAATAGGTTATTAAAAAGCTAAAATTTACATTGACTTACATGGGGTATTTAGTTAAAATTCGCACCTATTTTTATCCTAATCTGAGCTGATGCCAAACCATGGGTAGGTTGGCTAATAATCACCTATACAGCCAGATTAATGTTCCTGACCCACTAACCCCGCTTTGTTGATAGCACGGTAACTATCTATCAATAAGCCTAGACTTAAGGAGTCTACATGCCAGCAGTAAAGGTAAAAGAGAACGAACCTGTAGATATCGCAATTCGCCGCTTTAAACGTGCTTGTGAGAAAGCCGGTATTTTAGCAGATGTACGTAAACATGAGTTCTATGAAAAACCAACTCAAGAACGTAAACGCAAAAAAGCAGCTGCGGTAAAACGTTACAAAAAGAAAATGTCACGTGAATCAGTACGCACGACTCGTCTTTACTAAGGTAATTTGTCGACAGACAACCCAATACCAGTAAATGATAAAATCCACTTTGTTAAGTGGATTTTTTTATGCTATGTTGCTAACCACAATTTTAAAAACGCCATTAGCTAACATTAAGGAGCGTTAAAACCATGACTACCATAAAAGACACCCTGACCGATGTGGTCAAAACCGCCATGAAAGCGCGTGAGCTTGAAAAAGTTAAAGTGCTACGCAGCGTACAAGCGGTGATAAAACAAATCGAAATTGATCGCCAACTAACGCTCGATGATGCAGGTGTACTAGACATCTTACAAAAGCAAACCAAGCAGCGCCAAGAGTCGCTCGCGATTTTTGCCGCCAATGGTCGGGAAGATTTGGCACAAAAAGAACAATTTGAGATTGATGTGATTAGTCAATTCTTGCCACAACCCATGAGTGAAGCAGAAATTGCCAATCTGGTAGCTGCTGAAATTGCTGAGCAAGGTGCCACTTCAATGCAGCAAATGGGCGCTGTGATGAATGCGTTAAAAGTCAAAACCGCCGGTCGCGCTGACCCTGCTTTGATTTCAAAGTTGGTCAAAGCGACATTGGCTTAATCCATACATCCTAAAAAAAGCCGTAAGATTTGTGCTTACGGCTTTTTTATTGGGTAAATTTTTACTGATGCGGCTGCATCACTTGAGAAAGCAAGTCCAACGTTTCCACCAACGGCAGTCCAACCACATTGCTATAACTACCATCAATTGCTTTGACCCATGCAGCGCCCAGCCCTTGAATGGCATAACCGCCTGCTTTGTCTTGTGGTTCGCCCGTATGCCAATAATACGCCATCATGCTGTCAGTGAGTGCGATAAATTTGACATCGGTTCTCACCACAGTGCGCTCAGCATAATCCATCTGCCATTGACCGCCACGCTGCGCCAGTCGGCTCACTTGCACTGCAGTCCATACTTGGTGCGAGGCATTGCTCATTTGCCGCCACATCGCACAAGCATCGGCAAAATCTATAGGTTTTTGCAGCACTGCCCCATCCGGCAATACGCCAATGGTATCGGCGGTAATCACCACACACTCGGTCATAGCCTTTGGCAAAACTTGTAAAGCGGCTTGCGCTTTTTGACTCACCATACGCCCAATATAGTCTATCGCCGATTCTTCTGCTAGCGGTGATTCATCAATGCTGACTGCCGCGCAAGTATGTGGCACCGCAACTTGATCTAACAACTCACGCCGTCTGGGTGAGGTGGACGCCAAGATAATCGGTATAGTGGCATTAAATTGATACATAATAACTTCTCAATACGCTTATCGCGTATAACGCAGCATAACAGCGACTAATAGTGGCCAAATTAAGGTACTCACGGCAACGGTATAAAGTAATTGGGGTGCAAACACCCCTTGGGTAAATAAATGTAGAAAAATTAACCCAAATTGATAAATCAGCAAACAGGCGCCAGCAAGTAACCATACCAAGTTCGAGGACAATTGGCGTAAATAACCACTGACAAACTTAATAAAAAACGCCACCAGCACTGCACATAAGGCTTGCTGACCGATTCGGCTATCTGTGAGTAAATCAGCAAACAGACCAACCACAAACGCCAATCCCATGCCAATTAAAGTCGGTTGAAATATCAGCCAAAAAATCAGCATCATGATCATCCACATCGGACGAAATAGCGCAATCTCTGCCGACAGCGGATACACACTGAGTACCGATGCAATGATAAAACTGATTGCCATCACAATATATAAATGCTGTTTGGTTTTTTTGCGCTGAACGACGACCATAATCAGTGATTTTATACCTTTTGCTGAAGCAATAAAACATAAGACGTATTGATAAAATTGGCAGCGGGTTTCACCATAATCTTGGCATAGCCGCCTGCTTGCTCGGCTTCTACTTTTGCCACCCGCCCAACAGGAAATCCGGCAGGAATACGACCACCAAGCCCTGATGAAATCAGCTCATCGCCAATGCGTACATCCGACGCCTTAAAGATATAATCTAGCACCAAATACTGCGGATTACCTTTGCCCGATACGATGGCTTTTTGCCCGGTACGTTTGATAGTCACTGCCACCGATTGTTGGTCATCACTGATTAACACCACACGGCAGGTATCGGGATAAACATTGACGACTTGTCCAAGAATGCCGTTTTCATCAATCACCGTTTGCCCGACAATCACTCCGTCTTTGCTGCCTTTATTGATGACCACCATTTGCCGCAGTGGATTGCTATCGGTACCAATGACATGCGACAACAGCAAGTTAAACTGGTCTGGCGTGGTGGCGGATAAAATCCCTTGCAGTCGGGCATTTTGCGCGACAAGATAGTCTTGCTGCTGCAACTGCGCTTTGGCGTGGACAAGCTCAGCTTTTAACTGCACATTCTCACGGCGTAACGCTTCTTTTTCGGTCATGGTACTATCAAGCCAGCCTGCAAAAAAACTTGGGTAAGCCGATACTTGATAGATAGGCTGCATGGCGGCATGGGTCGCGGTACGTACTGGCTGAAACCAACTGCTATTTTTACTATCCAATAACATCAGCACAATCGCCGCAAACACCACAATAAGGGTCTTGCGAATGGCAAGTGGTTGTTGGGTAAAAATGGTAAGTGACATAGGTAACATCCAAGTAAAATCTGTGGCAGTCAATACAGCGCGCGATAACAAGCCATCAGGATAGCAAAAATCTTTTAAAAAAAGCTATCGTAAAATCATCTTGTCAATAAAGCAATAAAACCGCTATTAAAAAATAGCGGTTAACGGTAACACATCAGTTAACATCAGACAAAAATCATATTCAATGCTTTGTTATTGATAAACTCTAACGCTTTACCACCCCCACGGCTGACACAAGTCAGTGGGTCTTCAGCTACCGTGACGGGCAAGCCTGTCTCGCGTGAAATCAGCTCATCAAGATTACGTAATAGTGCGCCACCACCCGTTAATACAATACCACGCTCTGCGATATCGGCTGATAATTCAGGCGGGGTTTGCTCAAGCGCCGCTTTGACGCCTGAGATGATACCAGTAATAGGGTCGCTTAAAGCTTTTTGGATTTCGGCGGATGTCACCACAAATGATTTAGGCACGCCTTCTGCCATGCTACGACCACGTACTTCCACTTCCAAGGGGTTTTCAGGATCTTCAATTGCCGTCCCTACTTCGGTTTTGATGCGTTCAGCCGTGGTTTCACCAATCACACAGCCATGGGTACGGCGGACATGAGTAATAATCGCCTCATCAAACACATCACCGCCGATACGGATGGAGTCGGCATACACACAGCCTGATAGCGCAATCACCGCAATCTCTGTGGTACCACCCCCGATATCCACCACCATCGAACCGCTGGCTTCATGCACGGGTAATCCTGCGCCAATCGCAGCTGCCATCGGCTCTTCAAGTAATAAGGCTTTGTTTGCGCCTGCTGATTCAACTGCTTCACGAATCGCACGACGTTCTACCAAAGTAGATTTACAAGGCACACAAACAATCACGTTTGGATTGGCCAAAAAGCGTTTCACTTTCACTTTGTTGATAAAATGCTTGAGCATTTTTTGGGTCACTTCAAAATCGGCAATCACACCGTCTTTGAGTGGACGAATCGCAGTGATATTATCTGGGGTACGACCTAGCATTTGTTTGGCATCAAGACCGACGGCCGCAACGGTAGGATTTTGGGTACGGTTACTACGAAGCGCAACAACCGTTGGTTCATTGAGGACCACACCTTTACCTGGGGTGAAAATTAACGTGTTGGCAGTGCCAAGGTCGATGGCGATATTACTTGATAAAAATCCGAAAAGGCTCATGTATCATTTCCCAGTGATAACAAAACTACACTGCAAGCAAAGCAGAAATTAGCGGGGTGTCTAATCGCATATCGAGTCAACAACGCATTTTTTAAAAGCGTTTATTTAAAAGCCTTTAATGCCGATGTTTCTAATGCCCATGTTTCAAAACCACCCTATTGTGCCCACTAGCAAAAAATCTGAAGCAAGCTGCTTACCGCTGCTGTATTTTACATAAAAAATAGCAAGAAACTCTTAACGATTCACAGTTAAAAGGCTATCTTTTTAGATAAAAAAGGTGACGATGATTTTAAAGAGGTTTAGGCAATAGTGACTTTAATGCGATTAATTTGCGTTTAGTAAGAATAGTGCTAGATTATAGCGGTAAAATATCGCAAAATATAGTGATTTAATCACATTCTATCTTTATTCACGAATTTTTTGTGACAAATTATTTAGGTCACATCACCCTATTTTTTCAAATTTGTTATTAAAAGTAACTAAACTTATGCAACTGTTTTTATCAGGTTTTAGCCTCTTTTATTATAGCCTGCTGCTATAATTGGCTGGTTTAAAATCGCATCGAACATTTGCCTTGTTTGTCCGTTTTATTTTTGTTTGTACTTAAGGAACTCATCATGTCGCAGACGCTTTCAACTGATGAAATTATGAACATCGCAAAACTTGCTCGACTTGGCGTGACCGCTGAGCAGGCAGATAGTTATGCCAATGACCTAAGCAAAATTCTATCGATGATGGATATTTTGGCAGAGGTCAATACTGACAATATCGCCCCGCTTACCAATGTCCATGATATGACCCAGCCACTGCGTGAAGATGTTATTGGCGGTAATGGGGTCGAAGTCAATCGTGAGCTAAATCAGTCCATTGCGCCGAGCGTCGCTGATGGTCTATACCTTGTGCCACAGGTCATTGAATAAGCCACAGCGCATCGAATAACTTGTCAAATTTTTGTTAATTAATTATAAGTGAAAATTATGTCTGAACTACATACGTTTTCGGTTGCCCAATTGGCCGCAGGTCTAAAAAATAAAGACTTTAGCAGTACCGAACTTACCCAACATTTTCTTAATCGGATTACCCAGCACGATAAAGCCATCAACAGCTTTATCACAGTCACGCCTGAACAAGCGTTAGCGCAAGCCGCCGCTGCCGATAAATTATTGGCAGAAGGTAAAGGCGCAGACTTGACGGGCGTGCCACTGGCTCATAAAGACATTTTTTGTACCCAAGGCGTTTTAACCACTTGTGGCTCAAAAATGCTAGAAAATTTTGTAGCGCCTTACAACGCTACTATCGTTGAAAACTGCCAAAATGCAGGCTTAGTCATGCTTGGCAAAACCAGCATGGATGAGTTCGCGATGGGCTCGGACAATGAGTCATCATACTTTGGCGCCGTGCACAACCCCTGGGATATCAGCCGCGTACCAGGTGGTTCATCGGGCGGTAGCGCAGCGGCGGTTGCGGCAGGTTTTGCACCCTTTGCCACAGGCTCAGATACCGGCGGCTCGATTCGTCAACCTGCGTCATTTTGTGGTTTGACAGGGATTAAGCCAACTTACGGACGTGTCTCACGTTATGGCATGGTGGCGTATGCGTCAAGTTTTGACCAAGCTGGCAGCTTTGGTAAAACTGCAGAAGATTGTGCTTATTTGCTTAACGTGTTATCAGGTCATGACAGCAAAGATTCAACATCCGCCAACAAAGATGTGCCCGATTTTGTCGCTAGTTTGACCAGCAAACGCCAAGCCAATGCCAGCCATGATAAACCGCTTCAAGGGTTACGCATCGGTATCCCAACCGAGTATTTTGCTGATGGCTTAAATAGCGAGGTTAAAGCCAGTGTAGAAGCGGCATTAAAACAATACCAGGCCTTGGGTGCAAGCTTGGTAGATGTGAATTTGACCAAACCAGAAATCACCCTTGCCACTTATTATTTGCTCGCCCCTGCCGAAGCTTCATCTAACTTATCGCGTTATGATGGGGTGCGTTATGGCTACCGCTGTGATAGTCCAAAAAACTTGGAAGATTTATACACCCGCTCACGTTCTGAAGGCTTTGGTGCCGAAGTACAGCGCCGTATTTTGATGGGTACCTATGCGTTATCAGCGGGTTATTTTGATGCTTATTATGTCAAAGCGCAAAAAGTGCGCCGCCTCATCAGCCAAGACTTTGCCAAAGCATTTGAAAGCTGTGATGTCATTGCCACCCCAACTGCGCCAACGACGGCTTATAAAATCGGTGCAAGCCTTAGCCCTGCCGAAATTTATATGGGGGATGTTTATACCATTGGCGTGAATTTAGCCGGTTTACCTTCATTAAGCCATCCGGTGGGTTTTGATGGTGACAATCTGCCTGTGGGCTTACAGCTGATTGCAAAAGCATGGGACGAAGAGACGCTACTGCAAACTGCCGATGCGTATCAGCAAGTCACTGATTTTCACCAACAACTATCGCCCATCGCCAAAGCCTAAGGAGCCTTGTTATGACAAACGAAAATAAACCGCAAGCGCCTTTAGTGGATGGCTATGAAGTGGTTATCGGTATCGAAATCCACTGCCAACTCAACACCAATACCAAAATTTTCTCATCGGCTTCCACCCTATTTGGGCAAGAACCCAACACCCAAGCCAATATTGTTGACCTAGCCATGCCAGGGGCGCTGCCCGTACTCAACAAAGATGTGGTAGAAAAAGCGGTGATGTTTGGGCTTGGCGTCAATGCTGAAATTGGTATGATGAATGCCTTTGACCGTAAAAATTATTTTTATCCCGACTTGCCAAAAGGCTACCAAATCAGCCAAATGGCGCACCCGATTGTCGGTACAGGCTATATCGACATCGTGGTCAATGAAGGTGAAAAAAACGAATACCCCAAACGTATTCACATTACCCGTGCCCACTTAGAAGAAGATGCGGGCAAATCGGTGCATGATGCGGTACCACAGATGACAGGCGTGGATTTAAACCGTGCCGGTACGCCGCTGATTGAAATCGTCTCAGAGCCTGATATGCGCTCAGCTGCCGAGGCGGTTGCCTATGTCAAAGCCATTCACCAGTTGGTCACTTGGCTTGGTATTTCTGATGCCATTATGGCGGAAGGCTCATTCCGTGCCGACTGTAACGTCTCCGTGCGAAAACCCGGCGCTGACTTAGGTACTCGCTGTGAGATTAAGAACCTTAACTCGTTTCGCTTTATTGAGCGTGCCATCACGGTGGAAATCGAGCGTCAAATTGACTTGATTGAAGACGGGGGCAAAGTCATACAAGCCACTCGCCTGTACGATCCCGACAAAGACGAAACGCGCTCAATGCGTACCAAGGAAGAAGCCAATGACTACCGCTACTTCCCAGACCCTGACCTTTTACCTGTGCATATTGATACTGCAACTTTTGAACAAATCAAAAACGCCATGCCAGAATTGCCAGTGGCACGTCGTGAGCGTTTTCAATCGGCGCTTGGCTTACCTGAATATGATAGCCGTATTTTAACCGCTAGCCGTTCGCTCGCTGATTACTTTGAGCAAGTAGTGGCAAAAGTCGGTCATGATAACGCCAAACTGGCTGCCAACTGGATAATGGGTGACCTGCTCGGTGCGCTCAACAAAGATGAAAAAACCATTGAGCAAAGCCCGATTTCTGTCGCCCAATTTGCCAAACTGCTAGAGCGTATCAAAGACAATACGCTATCAGGCAAGCTGGCTAAACAAGCCTTTATCGCCCTATTCGCTGGCGAAGGCGGTGACGATGAAACAGCCGTGGATAAAATCATTGCCGATAAAGGTTTGAAACAAGAAACCGATACAGGCGCGATTAAAGCGATTGTCGAAGACGTGTTGAAAAACAACCAAGCGATGGTCGATGAGTACAAGTCAGGTAAAGAAAAAGCCTTTAACGGTCTTGTCGGTCAAGTGATGAAAGCCTCGAAAGGTAAAGCCAACCCGGCTCAAGTTAATCAGCTGTTAAAAGAACTAATTGGATAAGTTTGTATTGCAAATTCTGTCATTTTTGATAGAATAGTACACCTTTCGGGGCGTAGCGCAGTCTGGTAGCGCACTTGCATGGGGTGCAAGGGGTCGCGAGTTCGAATCCCGCCGTTCCGACCAAATTAAAAAGGCTTACGTTTTCGTAGGCCTTTTTCTTTTTTAAGTTTTTGTTATACCTATTGTTACAGTATTTTTACGTGAATGTGAAAATAGTTTTTTTGTTTTGATAGATAATTTTTTGATAAAATTTTCTCACTATTTGGCTGTATTTATTTGACTGTATTTTTGAAAAATCATGAGTTCGAGCATTAAATCATTCCTTGCTAAGTATAAACTGACAAATTTGGCTGCGGCTTTGGTATGGGTGGTTTTACCACTCACTGCGCAAGCCGATAGCGTTCATCGAGCACAAACCAACAAAGATGCGATTGTACGTTCTTGTCCCAATCGTCTATGCCCCGTGGTGCAGACCCTGCCCAAAGGCGTCAAGTTTAGCTGGGTATTAGCCAAAAATGGCTTTGTGAACATTGCCGATTCTACCTTGTGGGTATCCACTGCTGACATCAAATAACTGGTTGTATGTTTTCAAATTTTTCTTAAAAAGCCTGTCATGAATATGATGGGCTTTTTTGTTATGATAGTCTAAGCTTAATGTTAAACGAGTCGATTATGTGTTACCCAAGAATCATTATTTCAATAAAAAAACAACAACTTACTTTACATCTGAGCCCCACCCAATCACAAACTTACCCCGTCTCTACTGCCAAAAATGGTATTGGACAACTACAGGATACTGGCTGTACACCGCTCGGTGCGCACCTGATTAGCGAAAAATTTGGTGATAATTTACCTATCAACAGTGTTTTTGTGGCACGTCAATTTACCGGCGAAATTTATGACGATCATTTGGCAACTACATTCCCCAATCGAGACTGGATTTTGACACGGATTTTGTGGTTAGAGGGAAATGAAACGGGCTTTAATAAAGGCGCCAATGAGCAAGGGGTGTGTGATACCAAGGCGCGTTACATTTACATTCATGGCACGCCCAATACCGAGCCGATGGGCATTCCGCTTTCTCATGGCTGTATCCGTATGCGCAATCAAGACATTATCACACTCTATGACCGAGTGGATATTGGTACAGCGGTCGAAATTTTGCCGTAAATTTATCAAAGTTAACCTTAATAATAATTTAGAAAATATTAACCCATGTAATTATTGGTTAAAAAAAATTACAAAATAGCTTTTTTTTATTTAGGTTTTAGGCATATAATAACCGTGTCACATCAATCGGCTTTAACTTTAATTAATATTAATAAGGTAGATTGATTATCAAATAACAATGAAAAGGAGCTGATTATGTCAGTCGAAACATTACACACTATCGCAGAAACTCGCCGTTCTATCTATATGCTCAATGACCAATTACCTGTATCAAAAGATGAGGTGATTAAACTGGTTGAACATGCCGTGTTACATACCCCCTCTTCATTCAACTCACAATCAAGCCGCTTGGTGGTATTGTTTGGTGAAGACCACCAAAAACTTTGGCAAATCACCGAAGATTTGCTACGCGCGATGGTGAATGATGATGAAAAATTCAAATCAACTGCCGATAAAATGGCCATGTTTAAAGCCGGTGCAGGGACTATCTTGTATTTTGAAGACCAATCAGTGGTTAAAGGCTTACAAGAACAATTCCCGCTGTATGCGCATAATTTCCCAGTATGGGCAGAACATACCAGTGCGATGCACCAATATGCGATTTGGAACGCCTTAGCTGCGCTCAACATCGGTGCAAACTTACAGCATTACAATGGCGTGATTGATGAAAAAGTGGCGCAAACATGGAACATTGATAGCAACTGGAAACTCATTGCGCAGATGGTATTTGGTGGTATCGCCGCCCCAGCAGGTGAAAAAACCTTTGAACCTATCGAAAAACGCTTAAAAGTTTACGGAAAATAATTTTCCAATACGCGTTTTGATAGGCGTTACAATAAAAGCAAAAAGCCAATATCTGACGATATTGGCTTTTTTATATAAATTTGATTGCCATTAACTAAAAAATTAGCTCAGTAAAAACCCGACAATATACCGCATATTATCTACTGTCGGTATCGAAATTAGCGGCTAAATGCTCATCCATAACTGACCTAACTAGTCATACAGTGATTGACTGATTAGTGCTTTCTGCAGAGGCAATTTTCTTTAATTCACATGCCTACAATCAAGCCAAACTACTACCAAAACTTTGGCGCATTTTTAACCGTTTTTAGACTCACCGCGCATTGCTCGCTACTGGCTTGCTCACGTCCGCTAAACCAACCCACCGCAAATAGTGCATTTGGGTCGGTTTTGGCTTTTTCCAAATAATTGGCATGACCGACCACATTGTCATTGTATTCACCGAGTACGTCTTGTGCAGGCTCTAAGTATTGCAAGAAAGCATTGAGCTCAGCTGCTTTTTTCCCTTTTTTGCCATTGGTTTGGCTGGCAAAAAGCGGCGCAGCAAACTCACTGACATAACGCAGGCTTTTTAGGTCTTTACGGACACCATGCTGGCTTTCTGTATCGAGACTGGCAAATTTATCACTTGCCACAGCAATCGCGGTAAATAGTTTTTCCAACTTTTTGGCAACAGTGGCTTTGGCTTTTGGGTTGTCCGCAGGTACGGCTAAATGGGTAAAACCAATCAGCTCTAACAACAGAATTTGAAAATCATTGGCTCTGACGGCATCAATCGGCATGATATCGACTGCCGTTGACCACTCGACATGCGGTGCACCGACTGACTCTAGCAGGGGCTGGGTTTTTATTTGCAAGATTTCTTTATCACGATACTCCCCTAGCAGGCTAAAGGTTTGTTTGAGTACCATCAGCCAATTTGGGTCGATATAATCTTGGGCAAATTTGAAATGTTTGAGGGCAGTACGTAAACGCCGAATGCCGACACGCAGTTGGTGCACTAAGTTGCCATCGGGACTGCCTTCAGCAATTGCAGAGGCGTTGGGCAAAATCTGCACGAGGCAGTTATTGACCACTGCCTGCAAAAACGCAAATTGGCTGATGCCTTTGTGTAATTGCAGCACAGCCAAATCCGCTTTGACAGGCTGGGCAAATTGCTTATTCGCGAGTAGCAAACTACCCCGCTGGGCTTTGGTAACGGTTGATAAATATAATTTGTATTTTTTGCACCAAGTTTTAGCTACCTCAATCAAATCACTTGGGTCACCTTCAAGAAGCTCAAATTCAATTTCATGAATATCCGATTGGGTTAACCCGTGATTATTGACGGATTTTTGTGAGATTAGGCTACCTATGCCAACTTTGCCGATATCATAAGCGATTTCGATGCGGCTGTTATTTTTCTTAATTTGGCGAGAAGTGCGTTGGACATCGGTAAAATATTGCACGGTTAAGGCTTGAGCGAGCTGGTCGAGCGGCATGATGCTAGTCAGCTGCGCTACGACTGTTGGCTCTGTAATCAGTGAAACATCGGGCACAAGGCTGCTAACATCAAGGGTATCTGGCGTACCCGTCAGGCTCAGCACGGTATTGAGCTCAACGCGTTTGGCAACGCCGTCACCCGCTGTTTTGAGGGTTTGTACCCACTGGCTGTCTTCAAAGCGGATACGCAGGGCGATGCCTTGTTTGGCAAGATGTTGATTGGGGGTATCAAAATAATACGCCGATAGCCGCTGTTGCCGCGCAGTTTTGGTGTCGATGTTTTTTCTTAAGACGCCTTGTTGATAGCTTGGGACAGCAAACTTGAGTTCTAGTTCGTGCATGATGGTGTCGATTAACCTATATAGCTAACGGATAAAACACCATCATAGCACAACTTTGCTTTTTAAAAATAACCACTTGGCTCATTTGTTAATGGTAAAATTTTAAAGCATTTAAAGAATGCCCTATGATAAGGGTTGACAAGTTATGAGATTACATCCAAACCTTCTTCTCTGAGCGATTTTTGTACCGCAGGTTGTGACTCCACGTTGTTAATCAGTTTTGCCAAATTCCGATACCCAGATAAATCCAATTTTAGCAAATGCGCCCAGCGCAAGGTGACATACAGATACACGTCAGCAATAGTAAACTCACCTGACATATAGTCTTTATCAGCCAAGTTATCATTGGCGATTTTAAAAATTTCAATGACCCGTCGTTGCGCTTTTTCAGCGACTTTAGGCTGCAAGTCTTTATCATCGATAAATGCCCCAGCGTCGAATAAAGGCAAAAAGGCTTTATGCACATCCGCATTGGCGTAGCTGAGCCATTGGTGCGCTTTGGCTTTTTGTTTATCACTGCCTTTACCAAAAATATGCGCTTGGGGGAATTTTTCGTCAAGGTAGTGTAAAATCGCCACATTTTGCGCCAAATAAAAATCGTCCGCTTCTATTGCTAGCAGTGGCACTGTTCCTTGTGGATTTTTGGCAAGATAATCTGGCTTTTTTGCATCTGCATGACTGATGAGCTGTAAGTCGTAATCCACCCCTGTCAGGTTAAGCGCCGTATGCGGGACAAATGAACACGCGCCTTTGAATCCGTATAATTTTAATTTTTGCATGATTTTCTCTTTGGGTTTGCTAATAAAGTAAAGTCAGGTATTGATATAAAAAAAATCCATTTTAAGCTATCATAACCGCAAAATTTTGATGAATTTTGTAATAAATATTTACACTGACCCTCGATTAAATAGGTTTTTTAATAAATGTCAAACGCTACCGCTGACCAAACGTCGTCTTCGCAACTCACCAAAAACCCAAGCAAAAAAATCAAACCCACCGCGCGGGTGCGTAAACGGTTGCAAGACGCCCCACCCGTGACCCTAACAGTGACCAACCTTGCCCATGACGGACGTGGTGTGGCAACTTACGGTGACCAACCCGACCATCACCTCGATAAGCATGGCAAAAAAGTATTCGTCAGCTTTGCGCTGCCCAACGAGACCGTGAGCGTCAAAATCACAGGCTCACGTAAAAGTATGGAAGAAGGTGACGCGGTCGAAGTGTTGGCAAACCCAAACCCTGACCGCACGACCCCGCCTTGCCCGCATTTTGGGGTGTGTGGTGGCTGTAGCTTACAGCACTGGCAACCCGAGGGGCAGATTCAATTTAAGCAATCGGTATTGGCAGAGCTGCTCGAACACCAAGCCCATATCCAGCCTGAATACTGGCTTCCCCCATTGGTGGCTGACCGTTTGGGCTACCGCACCAAGGCACGTATGGGCGTGCGCTATGTCGAGAAAAAAGGCACGGCATTGGTTGGTTTTCGTGAGCGCGCCAGCAATTTTTTGGCAAATTTAAACGAATGCCATGTGCTTGACCCGCGTGTCGGCTTTGAAATTGAACCGCTAAAAGCGCTTATCAGTTCGCTTGACGCCCGTGACCATATTCCACAGCTTGAGTTAGCGATGGGTGAAACACTTGATGATGTTATCGATAGCAAAAAATCCATCGCCGTCATTGTCCGTCACATGGTGGATTTAGGTGAGCATGATATCGCAAAACTGCAAGCTTTTTTTGCTGAGCGTAACTGGCAGTTATTTTTACAGCCCAAAGGTAGCGACACGGTACATCGTATTGACCCATTATATGAAAATAATGCCCATGCGCGCCCATCAAGCCTGACCGTACCACCGACGGGCGGTTTGTTTTATCGTTTGCCCGAGTTTGATGTGACGTTTGAATTCTCGCCACTGGATTTTACCCAAGTCAATTTGTCAGTCAATCGTAAAATGACCAAGCTGGCAATTGATTTGTTAGATTTGCAGCCAGGCGAGCGAGTGCTTGATTTGTTTTGCGGTTTGGGCAATTTTAGTCTGCCACTGGCGCGTCAAGTGGGTGAAACCGGCTTTGTGATTGGAGTGGAAGGTAGCAGTGAGATGACCGAACGCGCCAAAATGAATGCCACCGCCAACGGCTTGCACCATACCGACTTTTTTGCCCAAGATTTGACTAAAGATTTTTCTGCTGAGCCTTGGGTTGGGCAAGTCGATGCGCTGCTGATTGACCCACCCCGCTCAGGCGCCTTAGAAGTGATGCAGTATCTGGATAAATTCAATGCCAAACGCATTGTGTATGTGTCGTGCAATCCGATTACGCTTGCCCGCGATACCGCCGTGCTGCTTGACAAAGGCTACAAGCTCACCCATGCTGGGGTGATGGATATGTTCTGCCATACAGGACATGTGGAAAGTATTGCACGCTTTGAGAAACGCTAAAATTTAGCTTTATTCATACAATTTAAATAGCGTACGTTGACTTTGTCGGCGTACCATTTGGTATTGTAGTCACGGCTGAGTTTTGCGCCAGAGATGACCACCTGTGGCATGATGGCGGCAGGGGCATTTTTGCCAGTTTTCATTTTGTAAAGACTACCGATGGTGCGATAGGTTTCGGTATTTTCAAAATCTTGGCTTTTTTCTTTTGCCAAGTCCATACGCACTTGTCGCTCTGTTAGGCTAATCATGCCTTGTTGTATCATTGATATCAGCGCCTGCTCACTTTGGCTGATATTGGCACTGATTTTATTGCCTTTTTCATAAATCAATAAATCGCCATCATAGTCTATTTCGGCTTTGGATAACTCTTTTAGCATTTTTTGGAAAGCCGCATTACGGCTTGAATACATCCCTGAGTTGTAGTCAGCGAAGCGATAAATCGGGTCTTGATAATTGGCTTTATACAGTAACAAGCGATGGATACCATAGTACAATCCGCCATATTGGCTATATAGGTCTTTACGCAGTTCAAGGTTATTGCCATTCATACGGCGATGGTCACGCGCATAACTTACTTGCACCTGCATTGAGCCTAACGTGGTAATCGGGTCTAATTTTTCTTCGATATCCCCGCCCACCAATTTGGTGACGCTGTTCAGCTTGCTGGCATAATATTTGCTTGAAAAATACGCAAACATCTGATGATAAATGTCGTCAAGTTCTTCTTCGGTTTTGACTTTAGCGATTTGTTTTTCAAAGCTGTTATCGGGCGTAGGCTCAGTTTTTAGCATGGTGCGAAAATATGGGGCAAGCGTTGAGCCCAATTTTTCTTCCAACTCCTCATTCATCGCTTTTAGGCTTGATTGCCCCAAATTTGCGACGGGCGGATTGGCTTTAAAATTAGACTCTTGGTCGATAATGGCGACAGCGGTACAAATATTTTGCGCGTTTTTTTCTATTTTTAAGGTGTCAAAAATTTGGTTGATGTCTTGTGCCCAGCTTTTGCTATCTTGTCCACGTTTGGGCATCAGTTTGGCAATTTGTGTGGCACCAATGGGCGAGTTAGCGTCAGTTTGGGTTTGAAAATACTCACACCCTGTCAACCCAAGCGATAAAGTCAGCGTTATCGCCAACATTGACAGGGTTTTACCAAAGTTCGCAAGGCTTTCTGAGCGGGTCATGGTAAAATCTGACGCTATAGTAGTCGCATTTGTAACAAAATGAGATGGTAATTTCATTAAACTCACCTATACTGAACAAGATAGTTTATCTTAATTTGGATTGAGATTCACTCAAATCGCTGATTTTGTCGCTGCCTAACACTCATTTGAGTGGTACAAAAATTTTATCGACGGGTTGACTTGCAATTGTTTGCTAATAGACACATCTTAATAAAATTAACACATGAGTAAGCGTAATAAAGTTAGTGTTAAATGGCTAAACATGGGCAACCCTAAAACGGTTAAGATATATAAAGTGGCTATGGCATTTACTTTATTTTAACCTTTAACATTTATTTCGAGGGTTAACACGCCCAAAACCAACGCACTATCATAGCTAAAACGCGCTGCTATAGCGACTACTCTGTCATATTTTATTATTGCTAGCGCAGTATCAAATCAAACTTAATCACACAAAAATTCACAGGGAAAGTGAGTTGATAATTTTAAATGAACAAGGTTAGTTTTTTTGCTCTTTGAGGAAATCTGGTAAGTAAGGTGTAGAATTGACATGGTAAAAATACGAGAAAGTTTGCCGCTCTTGGATGGAAAAGACGTTGATCATGATAGTACCACGATGATTGCGAGTATCACTGCCAGCCAGCGTCATTTCACCCATACTGACTTGCCCATTCTCTCTGAGCCTGCCAGTCACATCATCGATGAGCATACCATTGATACCGAAGCTTGGCTGGCATCGATGGCAAAACGCGCTCATCTCACTGAGCTGCCTGAGCTGACCAAAGCCTGTCAACTACTCAAAAATCAAGATTTAAGTACCGAAAGCAACCGCTCTAATGCGTTTTTGACTGGGATTGGGATTGCGGATATTTTGGGTTATCTGTACCAAGATGAAGATACACTCGTTGCTGCGATGTTATACCGTGCTGCGCGTATCCAAATTTTTACCCCCAAACAAATCCAAGCCACCTTTGGCGATGAAGTCGCAGAGCTGGTTAAAGAAACCCTAGCGCTGGGGCGACTGTCCGATTTGATAGAGAACAACAAGCGCTTAGAAGACCACTTTAACAACAACCAGCGCGAGCAGTTATCGGGCATTTATAACATGCTCATCTCAATGACCAACGATGTGCGCGTGGTGTTAATCAAATTGGCTGAGCGTACTTTTGCGATGCGAGAGCTGTCGTATGCTAGTCCTGAGCGTCAGCAACGGGTCGCCCGTGAGGTCATGACAATCTACGCGCCGCTAGCGCATCGTATGGGTATTGCCCAGCTTAAATGGGAGCTTGAGGACTTATCGTTTCGTTATCTTGCGCCTGACCGCTACAAAGAAATCGCCAAATTACTCTCTGAAAAACGTAGCGAGCGCGAAACCTATATCGACCGTGTTGCCCAACAACTGCGCGAGGCGTTAGCTGCACAAGGGATTGACGGGGAAATCACCGGTCGTGTCAAACACATCTATTCGATTTATCGTAAGATGAAACTCAAATCATTGTCGTTTGACCAGTTATATGACATCCGCGCACTGCGGGTACTGGTGCATAACAACGCCGATTGTTATCACGTATTGGGGCTGGTGCATGGTTTATGGCGCTATATCCCCGAACAGTTTGATGACTATATCACCAACCCAAAAACCAATGGCTATCGCTCGCTACATACCGCCGTGATTGCCGAGAACAAATCGCTGGAAGTACAAATTCGTACCTTTGACATGCACTATGAAGCTGAACTTGGCATGTGTGCACACGTCAACTACAAAGAAGGCACCAAAAACAAAAAAGACGACTATCTGACCAAAAAAATAAGCTCACTGCGTCAGTTATTGCTCAATCAAGAAAATGCTGACAATCATGACCCCTTAAAATTTGTATTAGATAAACATGTTGAGCATGAGCATGGCGAGCTCGATGAAGAAGAACAAGTCGTTGATTTTGGTGAATTTGAGCGGATTTATGTGTTTAGTCGTGATGGCGATATCATCGAATTGCCCAAAGGCTCAACCGTACTTGATTTTGCTTATCATGTGCATACCCATGTCGGTAATCGCGCCCAAGCCGCTCGCGTCAACAAACGCTATGTACCGCTCACCTATCAGCTCAAAACAGGCGAACAAGTTGAGATTATTACCAAGCAATCACGCGAACCAAACCGTGATTGGCTAGTGGCATCCTTAGGTTATATCAATACCAGTCGCGCTCGCAGCAAACTGCGCCAATGGTTTAATAAGCAAGACCGTGATAAAAATATCGAAACAGGTAAGCACATACTAACCAAAGAATTGGCGCGCATGTCGGTACACCCTAACAGTATCGATTTAAATGATTACGTCAAATTTTTTAATGCCAAAAACAGTGATGATATTTTGGTAGGGCTAGTCAATGGCAACGTTGAATTGCATAATTTGACCGGTCATATCAGTCGTCATCTAGATTTAGAACCCGAAGTCACTGATACTGAGCTTATCCCCAGTATTCACCCCAAAGCCACAGGCAAGCTAGATGCGTATAAAATCGAAGTCGATGGCTTGGATAACATTGCTATTCACTTGGCAAATTGCTGCTCGCCCGTGCAAGGTGAGTCAATTGCAGGGTATATCACCCAGTCCAATGGCGTATCCGTCCACCGCAGTGATTGCGTCGAATACGAGCGACTGGTGGAGCGTGAGCCTGAACGCGCCATTAGTGCCGCTTGGTATGGCAATAAAGGCAAAAGCCAATTGGTACAAATATACCTTGAATCGTATGACAGACGTGGCTTGCTCAAAGATCTTACCCAAATCATCGACCAAGAAAATGTCAATATCCGCCAAGTCGACACCCTAAGCGGGGATGATGATATCGCGCGGTTGAATTTTACCATAGAAGTGACGGGGTTAAGTCAGTTGTCTAAGCTGCTCGCAAAACTAGAGCAGCAACATGGTATTATTTTGGCGCGTCGTATCGTCAATAACAACAAGTCTTAATGCTTTAAATAGGAGTCACACGGCATATGCCAGAATTGCCCGAAGTGCAGACGACAGCGACGAGTCTGCAACCTTTGCTCAATCAAACCGTTGAAAAAGTCAGCGTCTTTCAGCCCAAATTGCGCTGGGCGGTGCCTGATGACTTGGTGAGTTTGGTAGATTATCAACTTATCGACATTGAGCGCCGAGCCAAATATCTGATTCTCACCTTTAAAGGCGCCGCGGCGCAAAAAAAACTGCTCATCCACTTGGGGATGTCGGGTAGCTTACAGCAGCATCCTGTGGGGTTTGACAAGCGTAAACACGATCACGTGATTTTGACATTTAATAATGGTAAAAAACTCACCCAACTGCATTATCATGATCCACGGTGGTTTGGCATGTTACTGTGGCTGGATGACTATGAAGACAAGCTGATTACGCATTTGGGGGTGGAGCCGTTGTCAGACGATTTTAGCGCTGACTATCTATATCACCATATCCACAATCGCAAAAAACCGATTGAGCGCCCCATCAAATCGGTGATTATGGCGCAAGAGATTGTGGTCGGTGTGGGCAATATCTATGCAACCGAAAGCCTATTTTTATCAAAAATTCATCCGTTGACCCCTGCTCATCTTATCAGCCACGAACAGCTCATCACCTTGGTCGCCCATATTCGACAAGTCCTACAAACATCGATTGAAAAAGGCGGCTCAACGTTAAAAGATTTTACCGTAGCGGATGGAAAAACGGGATATTTTCAGCAGACGTTACTGGTGTATGGGCATAAAGGCGGTGATTGTCCGAGCTGTGGCACTACCATCGAAAATGTCAAAATCAATCAGCGGGCGAGCACGTTCTGTCCCACTTGCCAGCCGCTGATAACCCACAAAAAAACAGTGAAAAACCCCCTCAAAAAACTGCTTAAGAAATAACCGCTCTCCATTAACGTAAAAAAACCTGCGGCAAAGACAATTTTACTTGATAATTCTTGGCAAAATTGATGTAATGTTCCTGAACTATTCAGCAACAACCTAGCAAAACTTGTTAGGTACAACCTGTCAGTCAACCCCAGTTATTTGGTTATCTAGTTGCCTAATTAATTATTTAGTTAGTTAGTTAGCTAGTTACCTCGTTAATAGTGGCTTGCTGCCAGTTAGGAACCTGCTATGAAACTATTAAATACGATTGCGTCAGCCGTAGCCTTGATGGTTGCAACGACGACTTGCAGCTTTGCCGCTACTGAAATTGATGAAAAAGATTTTGGTCCAACCTATGGCTCCATGGTCGCTGATACCATTGTGGGTAAGCCATTGGGCGCATTGGCAGTGGTGGGCGGCGTGATGACGGCGATTGCCAGTATGCCATTTACCATCTATAACGATGAAATCGATCAGGTAGAACGCAAGCTGATTCTTGAGCCACTGGCGGCACTCGATCGCTGCTTGGGCTGTACCCCTGCTGAAGACCAATATTTTCGCTCACAGCGCCCTAATAATAACCAAGTGCGCGTCACCGTTGATGGACCTTCTGAGATTTTAATCAACACCAACCAAAAAGTTGTCGTTAAAACCCCTTAGCTTTTTCGTCAACGATTCAAACAAGCAATTAGCCGCCGCTGATTGCTTTTTTTATGACTGTTATGTTCATGATAACTTTTTTGCACCCATAAATTGTTTGCTATAGTCGCTTTTAAACGAGTCTGCTCATCATTTGTCAACATTTGGCTGAGTGCTTGTATAAAAAGCGCTCGTATAAAAAGCGCTCGTATAAGCTTGTATAAAAAGTTGATTGCCAAGGAAGATAACCGTCATGTCGAACCTAAATCTAAAAACACCGTCACAACTCACCTCAACCTCTACGCAGCAAACCATTCAAATAGCCACCAAACACCCTGCCACACTGGCGGCGACTGTGTTTCGACCCGATACGGTTAAAGCCGCCGTGATGATTGCGCCCGCAACAGGTATCAAACGCCAGTTTTATCAAAATTTTGCGCAGTATTTAATGGAGCATGGCTATGGCGTCATTAGCTATGACAATGAAGATATTGGCGAGTCGATGCAAGGCGACCTCAAGCACTCTAATGCGTCATTGATTAGTTGGGGACGCTACGATATGACTGCGGTGCTTGATAGGCTGATTCAAGAGTTTCCCAACACCACCTATCATCTGGTCGGTCATAGCGCGGGCGGTCAATTATTTGGTTTAATGCCCAATCATCACAAGTTCACATCCGTGTTTAACGTTGCCTGTTCGTCGGGGCAAATCCGCAATATGGCGATGCCATATCGTGCCAAAGCCATGTGGTTTATGGATGTATTTATTCCCTTGTCCAATGTGTTGTTTGGCTATACCCAATCAAGCAAGATTGGCATGGGCGAAGACTTGCCCAAAAACGTCGCCAAACAGTGGCGAGATTGGTGCAATGGCGCAGGCTATATCAAAACCGCCTTCGGTAAAACAGTGAAAACCCACTATTACAATGAGGTTAACTTGCCTGCTATGTGGGTGAATGCACCCGATGATGATATCGCAAATGATAAGAATGTCGCCGATATGATTCGGGTGTTTCCCAACATGCAAGCCACCACCCAAACGCTACAACCCAAAGATTATGGCTTACAGCATATCGGTCATATGAAGTTTTTTAGCCGACAAAACCAGCTACTTTGGCAGCAAACCCTTGATTGGTTACACCAACATGGGTAATTAACAAAGTTAGCTTGTTAAATTCCCACGCGGTTAAAACGGCACGGGGCTTTCCCATTCCATCCACACACCCGTATTGGGATGCTTTAAACGCAATTTGCGCGCATGTAAGCAAAGCCTAGGCGATAAATCAAACGCTTGACCGTCTAATACATCTTGCGCGTAGATGGGGTCGCCAAGCATCACATGCCCGATATGCAGCATATGCACGCGTAGTTGATGACTGCGCCCTGTGACAGGATACAAGGCGACACGGCTAACTGCCTTACCCTCACGCAGTTCGTGGTGCAAGGTTTCATATTTCGTATAGGCGCGTTTATCCCAATTCATATCGACGATATGCTTGGGTTTTTGTGGTGGGTCGTAGCGCACGGGCACATCGATTTCGCCTTGCTGCGGCGGCGTTCCCCAGACCAGCGCTTGGTATTCTTTGCTAGGAATACGGTCGATAAATTGTTTGCTGATATGGCTTTGCGCCTCGTTGTGACGCGCAAAAATAATAATCCCTGAGGTGTCCATATCAAGTCTGTGAATAAGTTTGACGTTGGGGTCGGCTTTGAGCAAACGAGATTGCAAGCTTACTTTGAGTTCTTTACCATCCACGGATAACAGCCCATGTGGTTTATCAATCACCCAAATGTCGTCATCGCGATAGAGGGTGACAGCTTTGGCAAAGTCGTCAAAGAATGACTGCGGCTGCTGACTTTCTTCAAGATTACGCTGTGCAATGGATGCTGGGGTTAACGCTTGGGGGAGTTGTCGCATGGGTGGTTTTTATTCTCTAAAATCTATTTGAACGAAAATTGATAGTATTTAAATCACTATTCGCGCTTTGACCTTTGGCAAACTTTGCCAAAGGCAACTGTCCAAACGCAATTAAAAATCCTTTGGCAAATTTTTTATGTGCAACCGTTATGCTTTCGCCATTATCGCAAAGACTTCTTTTGCCGCTTGCAAGGTCGCATCCAAGTCTTCTTGCGAATGCTCACTACTTATAAAGGCTGCCTCAAAGGCGGATGGCGCAAGATACACACCGCGATCGAGCATACCGTGGAAGAAGATCGCAAATTTTTGCGCATCGCATTGGCACACCTCTTCAAAGTTTTGTGGTAGCTGGTTGTCAAAAGCGCCATCAGTAAAAAACATCCCAAACATACCGCCACAGCGCGTGGTTTTAAAGCCAATACCCGCATCCTTCGCCAACTGTTCAAGATTATCAGTCAAGTAAACGACTTTTTCACTTAATGCGTCATAAAAACCCTCAGCCGTGAGCAAATCAAACATGGCAATACCGGCACGCATCGCCAGTGGATTGCCTGATAAGGTGCCTGCTTGGTACACACCGCCTAACGGCGCGATACATTCCATAATCTCACGTTTACCACCAAACGCCCCGACTGGCAGACCTGCACCGATGATTTTACCAAACGTGGTCAAATCTGGTGTGATACCA
The DNA here is from genome assembly GCF_045370505.1 of Moraxella sp. 179-F 1C4 NHS. Taxonomy (NCBI): domain Bacteria; kingdom Pseudomonadati; phylum Pseudomonadota; class Gammaproteobacteria; order Moraxellales; family Moraxellaceae; genus Moraxella; species Moraxella sp. 179-F 1C4 NHS. The sequence continues at coordinate 192,591 of NZ_JBIQEC010000001.1, forward strand.
AAATGGGCTTGCGCTGACTGTAAGCCAACCCTAAACCCAGTCATTACTTCATCGAAAACTAGCACAGCGCCATGTTCGGTACACTCGGCACGCAAGGTATCGTGAAATTCTTGCGTGGGTACAATCATGTTCATGTTGCCGGCGATAGGCTCGACAATTACACAAGCGATGTCATTGCCAAATTGCGCAAAGCAGTCCTTAATGGCTTGCGGGTCATTGTAACGAATGGTGATAGTATGTTTGGCAAAATCTGCAGGGACACCTTTTGAGCTTGGTTCACCGATATCTAACATGCCTGAACCCGCTTTGACCAGCAGACTGTCGCTATGACCGTGATAACAACCTTCAAATTTGACAATTTTGTCGCGCCCTGTATAGCCCCGTGCTAGACGAATCGCAGACATGGTGGCTTCAGTACCTGAGCTGGTCATACGGATTAATTCAACACTCGGAATCAATTCGCAGATTTTGTCCGCCACCGTGGTCTCAAAGGTGGTGGGGGCACCAAAGCTTAACCCGTCATCTGCCGCATTTTTGACCGCTTCGATAATATGGGGGTGCGCATGACCCAAAATCATCGGTCCCCATGAGCCCACATAATCTATATAGGGTTTGCCTTCGGTATCATACATTTTGCTGCCACGGGCACGGCTGATAAACACAGGCGTACCCCCCACGCCTGCAAACGCCCGCACAGGTGAATTTACACCGCCAGGGATATGGGCTTTGGCTTGTCTAAACAGTAATTGGTTGGTTGTCGAGTTGTTTGAGTTATTTGAATTCATGGGACGCTCAGCTAGATAAATTTTTGCCTATTTTAACAAAATTCGGGGGTATTGAATACGCTTGCCGCCTATCTTGAATTTAGCTGGCTTGAATTTGGCTGGCTTGACTTTGGCTGACGAAAAATAGGGGCTCGTTGATAAAAAAATGTGATTTTGGCTTTTTTGATATGTCCCTATCTTTTGGCAGTAATGGTTTGGCAGCAATGGTAGCCACCTACTTGCTGCTATCTTTATATTTAAAAACCCCAATGCCATGCACTGGGGTTATTGTGTTGTTGTTTTGCGGTTTTTGACCCATTATTTTACTGGGCAATTATTTGTGGGCTTTAAACGAGATATTGGGTACTGCCAATTCGTTATATTCGCCTTTTTCATATAAAGCCCCGGCACGACCCACAATCAAGGGGTCAACTGTCCCCACGACTTTAGGGTCTTTATTGTCGTAAGGTAGTTTGCTTAATACATAGCGCATCGCATTCAAACGCGCGCGTTTTTTATCGGTTGACTTGATGACAATCCAAGGCGATTCTGCACTGTCGGTGTTAAAGAACATGGTTTCTTTGGCAAGGGTGTAATCATCCCATTTGTCGAGTGATGCTTTGTCAATGGGTGAGAGTTTCCATTGTTTGAGCGGATGGGCTTCACGCTCGGCAAAACGGCGGCGCTGCTCTTCACGACTGACTGAGAACCAAAATTTGATTAAATGAATACCTGAGCTAATCAGATGTTTTTCAAACTCTGGGACTTGGCGCATAAAGTCATTGTATTGTTCTTCGGTACAAAAACCCATGACACGCTCGACACCAGCACGGTTATACCATGAACGGTCAAATAGCACGATTTCGCCGTTGGTCGGTAGGTGCTGGACATAACGCTGGAAGTACCATTGACCGGCTTCTTGCTCGGTGGGTTTTTCCAGGGCAACGACTTTGGCACCGCGCGGGTTTAAGTGTTCCATAAAGCGTTTGATGGTACCGCCCTTACCTGCGGCATCACGACCTTCAAAGATGATGACGATTTTTTGCCCGCTATCTTTGACCCATTTTTGCAGTTTTAATAGTTCAACTTGTAGCTCGTATTTTTGGGCTTCATAGTTTTTGCGTGACATACGGTTTTTGTAGGGATAACCGCCTTCACGCCAGTTGTCCGCCAATTCGTCGTCTTTATTGATTTTGCTTTGCACACTAGTGGTTTGGCTACCAAATAATTTTTTGACTTCGTTGATTTCATCATTGGACATGCCATTGATCAGCGCTTGCAAGTGCTCTGCCATTTTCTCGACATTGCCTGTGGTTAGGTCTTTATTCATGATGCTTTCGATGGCGCGTTTTTTGGCATTGGCTTTTTCACTCACCCCTGCTTGCTGCGACTGCTCAAGCAACACTGTAGGGTCGGTCTCATAAGGTTGGTCAATGCGCTCGGTCGCTGGTGTTTTAGTACTGCGGCGCGCTGGGGTGTTGGTAGATAAGGTCTTTGTAGCTAGGGTCTTGGTAGGCTGCGACTTTTGGGGCTTCGCTTTATCCGTTTTGGCATTGTCAGTTTTGGTACTGTCAGTTTTGGCGCTATTTACCGCTGTACTATTGGGGGGATTTGCCATGTCTCACTCCTTAAATTCAATGGTCGGTTGATGGGTCGAAATAAAGTGTAACAAATTATTTACTATTGACTATAGACCATTTAAAACCAAGCCACAATCGCTTTTTGCCCTATATTCTGGTCATACTTTTCACTTGTCGTCGAGCCAAAAAAGGCGTTTAATAACCTTAGGCATGTAAGTAGATAGGTAAGCGAATCAGTCATCGGGTGAGGATAAACTGGATGACTAAATATCTTCAAGCTTTAGCACATCATAAGCGGGGGTTTCATACGGGTGTGCCTGTTTTAACGCTTGCACTACCGCTTTGATGCGCTCATCTGCAACCACCATCTCGACTCGCCATTCTTCGATTGTTTGTAATTGATTGGTGGTACCAATAAAGGCTTGATTGCCTACCAATGGCATAAACTGTCCTGTACCCAATACCTGCCAACAGCAATACTGATAATTGCCAATCTGCCCTGCCCCTGCGTCAAACAAGGCTTGCTTTACAGCCTCTAGATAATCGGTCGGTATATATGTGGTGAGTTTATACATTGGTTGCCTTATTAAACTGTTAAGCCGTTAAGCCCTATCATCATGGTTTTGTATTTGTTTTAATCTAGCTTTAATCTAACATAGTTTTTTTGCAAAAAGCGCGTTGGTCGTCGGTTTTTCGTTGATTATTCTCCTGTTTTAAAAAAATTTACCCTTAAACGCGCTATATATTATACAATATTGTATAATATATATTATTGTGAAATGCTTAGGTGGCGTATGTTGTTATTTTCTATTGCAGATTATAGTCATCCATTGGTGGGTGGCGTGTTGATTGGGCTTTCTGCGGTTATGCTGTGGTGGAGTATTGCCAAGATTGCTGGCATCAGTGGCATTGTCGCCAGTCTTTGGCAGCCAAACTCACCCGATTTTGCTTGGCAATTGGCGTTTTTTGTGGGCTTGCTAGTATCGCCTTGGGTGGTTGGTCGGTTATTTGGTTTGCCAACCATTGAGGTAACCTCATCGCCTTGGCTGTATATTATCGCAGGTTTGCTAGTGGGTATTGGTACGCGGATGGGCTCAGGGTGTACCAGTGGTCATGGTATCTGTGGCAATGCGCGCTTTTCACCCCGTTCACTGCTGGCCACCATTACCTTTATGTCCGCAGGGTTTGTGACGGTGTTTATCGGTCGTCATTTGTTGTCATTGATTTAATTGAGACGTTAGGGGGATATATCATGCGAAAAGAAATTGTGTTATTGATCAGTGCTATCTGTGGGTTGGTCTTTGGTACGGGTTTGATTGTCAGTGATATGGCAAACCCAAAAACCGTGCAAAGCTTTCTTGACCTTGCAGGTGAGTGGAATCCTGAATTGATGTTTGTGATGGTTGGCGCGCTCATTGTCGCCACCATCGGTTTTAACTTAAGTCGCTTAAAAAAGACCAGTCTATCGGGTGCGCCGTTTCCACCGATTCGCCGCGGTATTGATATGCGCTTGGCGAGTGGGTCGATGATATTTGGTGTCGGTTGGGGCATCGCTGGTATCTGCCCTGCCCCTGCGGTGGTTCTCATGGGCATGGGCATCTGGCAAGGGGTAGTGTTTTTTGTCGCCATGCTAGTGGGTATGGGAATAGTGATAGCGTTTGATAAAACCCAATCAGCTTAGTCATCAGTTTAGTCATCAGCAGGATGAAATAACCGATAAAACCCGCCCGCCATGAGCCAGCTTGCTAGTTGCTGTGGCGTTTCTGTTTGCCCTTGCCGCACCCAATGAATATAGGTGTGATACAGCATTCCTGAGGCAAATACCAGATTGTACTCCCCGCTTTTATCCTGATGTGGCGCGGTCATAGCTTGGCAAGTCAATGACTGCTTTTTGCGGTATTCGACAAAAATTTTGCTATTAAGTAGCGTATCTAAAATCAGCCCTTCAAAGCCTTGATTGAGCAAAATCTTGGTTGATAACTCAAACTTGCTTAGATAGTCAAACACTTGTCGCAAAAACGCATAAAACTCGGACTCGCTTGCCGCCGTCAAGTCGATAAAAGGAAAATCATGCTCAATCTGCGCCAAATAGTCTTTGAGTAGCGCAAGTTTGCTATCGTAATTGCGGTAATACCCCATGCGACTCACGCCCGCCTTTTGGGTCAGCTCGGTGACGCTGATATCAGCAAATGGGGTGGATTCCATAAATTTGAGCAGCGCTATAGCGAGCGAACGTCTGACCACGGTGTTGGCATTACCCATGATATGCGCCTGCTGTCCAAAATCACTCAAACTCGACTCAATACTCGTACCTGTGGGCGATGGAAGCGGTGTGAAGGTTGGCTTTGGCACGCGTTAATCCTTTCAACTCAATCCTTTACTTAATTTATCAAAACAAAACGAACCCAAATGTCACAGTTGCAGCAGCCTGCTGAAAAATTAGTATATCCTAATCAGGTAGCTGGTTGAACTGTTTAGCGGTAAACCGCTGTTATACAAAGACAGATATAGCCAAAAAGTCACTGCAAAGTAGTCCGCGGCAGGTCAGCTATAAGGACAACTATTAAGGACAATAAGGAAAGCGATACATGGAAGGTCAATCATTTGATACGGATTTTTTGGTCATAGGCTCAGGCTTTGGCGGTAGCGTCTCGGCGATGCGACTGACCGAAAAAGGCTATCGCGTGATTATCGCCGAGCAAGGCAAGCATATTTCTCCCGAGACCATGCCCAAAACCGTGCGCGATATCAAGCAGTTTTTGTGGTTGCCTGCGCTCAAATACAAAGGTTTTTTTTCGCTTCAGCTATTTAAGCATGTCATGGTGTTGCATGGTAACGCAGTGGGCGGTGGCTCAATCACTTATGCCAACACCTTATTACAGCCAGAAGACAAAATTTGGCAACAAGGTAGCTGGGCAGGGCTTCACGATTGGCAAGCGGTGATGCCACAACATTATGAGACCGCCAAACGCATGCTAGGCGTGAGCCAAAACAAAAAAATCGGCAACGCAGATTTGATGCTACAAAAAATGGCAAACCTGAGTGGCTTGGGCGATAGTTTTTATCTCACCGATGTGGGTGCCTACTTTAGTGAACAGGATAAGTATGCTCACCCTGCTGTCAATGGTGACCCGTATTTTGGCGGCGCAGGTCCTAAGCGCAGTCCTTGTATAGGCTGTGGTGGCTGTATGGTGGGCTGCCGTTATGGCGCCAAAAATACCCTAGATAAAAACTACCTGTATTTTGCCCAAAAAAATGGCGCTACCCTGCTCGCTGAAACCAAAGTCACGGATATAGTACCGATAGCTGATGCTAGCAAATCGCCAAGCGACCCTGCCTATCAAAACGGTTCGCAAGGCTATCGGGTGACGCTGCAATCGGCGGATAAAGGGGAGTATCAAATCACCACCCAACAAATTGTACTGTCAGCCGCCAGCCTCGGTAGTCAAAAACTGCTGTTTGAGCAGCGCCATAAAGGCAATATGCCCCATATTTCCCCTTATCTGGGCAAGCGTATCTATACCAATGCTGAGTCCTTGCTAGGCGTACGATTTTTGGATGAGCAACATGGCGCCATGAGCGATGGCGTGGCTATCGGCTCTGGGGTTTATTTGGGCGATGGCACACACATTGAGGCGACACGTTATCCTGAAGGTTTTAATATTGCCTCCTTTTTGGCGACGTTAAGCAATTATAAAAACGGCAAAAAAATGTCGCTACTGGCTTGGTTATGGTGTCTTATAGCGCAGTTTATCGTCAAGCCCCGTCAGGCGTGGCGTGCATTTCGACCGCATAATATGGCAAAACAAAGCCTTATCTTGCTATGTATGCAAAGCACGCCCTATGAGCTTGAAATGCGCTATCAAAAAAGCCCGTGGTGGCGGGCTTGGTTGGGTAGTCGCTACCAGATGCAAACCTATGGGCCTGCCATCCCTGCCTTTATCCCCGAAGCAAGCGCGTTTGCCGAGCAGATGGCAACCCAAATGGGGGGAGTCGGTTATGGCGTGTTGTCGGAAGTATTTTTGAACATCCCAACCACCGCGCATTGTATGGGTGGGATTTCGCTGGGTAATTCTGCAGCAGATGGCGTGGTCGATAAGTACCACCGATTGTTTAATTATCAAGGGTTTTATGTCTGCGATGGCAGCAATATCTCGACCAACTTGGGCGTCAACCCAAGTCTCACCATAACGGCGTTGACAGAGCATGCCATGAGCCATATTCCGCACAAATCAACCCAGTCACCGTACCCTGCGGATACCACCAGGCAAAACGTGACGCTCGTTCAAAAAGATGCTAGCAAGATACCGGCTTAACTGCTATGTTGAGTTAAAATTTAACTAAATGATTGGAATAATACACATGACACCTCAAGACAACTCAGATGCAACTAATTCGGATGCAACTATCAATACCATGCAGCAGCAGTTCGACATCATGCGAACGGCTAGCCGTCAAGACCAATATGTTGATTGGTCAATTCGTAGTGCGCGGCTAAAAAAATTAGAACAGCTGGTGATGGACAACCAAAGCGAGATTATCACCGCTATTCATGCCGACTTTGGACAACGCCCAGCGGCTGAAACCACCATGCTTGAACTATTCCCAACGCTTGAAGCCATTCGTTATACACAAAAGCACGGCAAGGCTTGGTCTGCCAAACAGCCCGTCAAAACTGGGATTTGGTTTTTGCCCGCTCGCAGCTATATCCAGCCGCAGCCGTTAGGACTCGTAGGCATTATCGCACCTTGGAATTATCCGTTGTATTTGGTGATTGCGCCACTGGCTGCCGCATTGGTGGCAGGCAATCGTGCGATGCTCAAAGTCTCAGAAGCATCGCCGAACTTTGAGCGGTGGCTGGCTAATGCGTTACCCAAGTATTTTGCCGCAGACGAAGTGACTTTGATTACAGGGGATGTCGAAGTCGCGCAAGCCTTTAGCCGCTTACCGTTTGACCATTTGTTTTTTACTGGCTCTACCGCAGTGGGCAAACATATCATGAAAGCCGCTGCACACAATTTGACCCCTGTCACCCTTGAGCTAGGCGGCAAATCTCCTGTCGTGGTGACACCGAGCGCTGATGTAGCAAAAACTGTCAACCGCGTATGGACAGGCAAAACCATGAACGCAGGGCAAACCTGTATTGCGCCTGATTATGTGTTGATGCAGGCGGATAAAAAACACGCCTTTATAGAACAATCAACCGCATGGCTTGACGCCCACTACCCCAATCTCGCAGACAACCCTGACTATAGCTTTGTCATCAACACCAAACAAGCCAGCCGCGTGCAAGGTTATCTCGATGAAGCCAAACAGCGCGGTGCCACCATCATTCCACTGACCGATTATGAAGTGAATATCGAGACTGGATTTTTCCCACCGATGATTGTCACCGATTTACCAAGCGATGCTAAACTGCTGACAGAGGAGATTTTTGCCCCTGTATTGCCACTGGTGTCTTACCAAGACTTGACGCAGGCAGTGGCGTATGTGAATGAGCGTGACCGCCCACTGGCGCTGTATGTGTTTGGCGAGGACAAAGCCGACACCGACTACGTGCTCGCCCATACGGTGAGTGGCGGCGCGTGTATTAACGAAACGATTTTTCACATTGCCCAGCAAAATCTGCCGTTTGGCGGTGTCGGGGCATCGGGGATGGGGCGTTACCACGGCAAATATAGCTTTGACACCTTCTCTCATCCAAAAGCGGTGTTTAAACAAAGTCACCTTAACTTCGCGCATTTGCTTCAACCACCGTATGGCAAGACCTTTTGGAACATGATGAAGGTGATTTTAAAAGCCTAGTGATTGCAATGCTTAGAGAAGCTTGTATGGATAACATTGCCTAGATAACCCAGCATAGACGACCTTGCCTAGATAACCTTTACTGTCGCTCTTGTAAATTAGTAACGTCGTATGTGCTAGTTGATTGGTATGTGCTAGCTCATTGGTAATAGTTGTCGTGCTTTTTGAGCCACCAGTTCATATTATCTTGGCGTTTGGCGCGAAATTGCTCCAATCTTTTGGCAATAGCCGCATTGTGTGCTCGCGCCGTATCAAGCCCAAACACAATCGGCACACTAACAAGCACGCCATAGCGCCATTTTGGGCTAGGCAGTCCCAAGCCATCGCCAATATCATCACCCACTAAAGTCCGTGTGACACTGGCATTGACGCGCTCAACCAGCTGTCCACGTCTGTTATCCTCACCCATAATTTGCGAGGGTAAATCATGCAGCGCTTTGGCGAGAGGTTTACCAAATTCAAAATCTAATTGCTGGGTTGCCAAATAGCTATAAAGCCATGCCCACGCCTCGGTTTCATCTTCAGGAATCCGCGCCAGCTCAATCCCCATCCACCAACTTGCCAGTTGCCATAAGTGCATGATGCCTTGGGACTCTTCGGTGCTGATTCTTGCCCCCAGTAATTTTAGTCCGCGCATAATGAGCAGCGAAAACTGCAAGTGGGTTGCCACCATATCGGTTTGGTTAATGGGTACCCCCCAGTAGCCACTGTCCCAATCATGACTGCATAATTGTTGTCTTACCAGACCGTGTATCTGGCGCACTTGCAGACTTTGTCGCCAGCCTTCTGTGCCAATTGCCAATGGGGGTTGCTGGTTGCGGCTAATCGCTGGGTACTCAGACACTGCCAAAATATACGCATAGGTTCGCATCAGCCTCGGCAATGCATCATGCACTAACGCCCCTGTTTTGATGAGTGGCAATGAGAGCGCAGGGATACTATACCCTGCCATTAGCGCCACATTACGCAGTAACCAAATCAGCATCAACGGATAGCGCCGATAGGCGATTGCGCCAATCTCGGCAAGCTTGGCATCATACCAACTCGGATATTGGCAAAACTGCTGATACAGCGCCTCAAACGCGGGCTGTTGCAATAACGCTTTGGCTGCCGATACATTACTTGTTTGCGCTATCCCTTGCTCATGCAAAATCAATTGCTGCAGGGGTTTGGAGAATTTGATACCGCTGGATAACAGCACATCGACAGGCTGATCTGCGACACCATACCCCTGCTGCATCTGTTGCAATAAATCCTTTGACACCTCAAAATCACGGGGCAATAAAAATCGTTTGATACGCTGCAACACTTGTAAATCAGCATGGTGGTCAATGTCAGTATTGCGCCCCAGCGTCGGCAAATCGGTTTGATAAAGCGGGTTCATAGCAGTGATGAATCAGTGATGAATGAATAGATAGCCTAGCGCATTTTGACAACTAAAAAATACTTATGTGCCAAAAAAAAATCGAATTTTTTTGTTTAAAAATGTTAGACCTTAATCGACTGGGTGTATTTACTGACTGGATAAATTTAATTGTAGCTTGCCTGATGGGCTTCAATGACCTGTGGAATAATGATTGATTGAATAATGACAGGTTGGGTAATGATGGCTAACATAGCGCTAGTCCATTTCACATTTATAGAACTATTTTGTCGCTGACGCTAAGCCTATTTTTGATTACACTATAGCCAACCTCTCTTGTCTTAACAGTATCAAAATCGAGCTACCCTTTGAAATCACCTAGAATCTTAGAAACACCACCCAATTGGACCGAAGATGAAAAACCCGCGTTACCCGGTTCCCCGCCGAGTATTGCTCACTCTCGATCAAAAAGCATTGTGTACTTTGTCATCGGCGTTTTTATTGCAATTTGTGGTGGCTTGGGCAATGGCATTATTACCGCCAATTTACCGCAAATCCAAGGCGAATATGCACTGACACCCTCACAAGTGGCTTGGATACCTGCTGTGTATGTGATGGCAAATGTCAGCGCCAACCTGCTGCTATTTAAAGCGCGTCAACAATTTGGATTACGCTGGTTTTCTGAAATATCCCTGCTGATGTTTATGCTGGTGATGTTTATTCATATATTTGTGCAAAACTATCCGATGGCTTTACTGGTGAGGGCGATAGGAGGCTTTGTCGCGGCGCCGTTATCCTCACTCGGGCTTTATTATGTGATGCAAGCCTTTTCCAGTAAGTATCGCCTGCAAGGTTTGTATATTGGCTTTGGGGTCAGTGCGCTGGCGATTCCGTTGGCTTGGATAATCTCCCCTTATTTGGTCAATGTGAACGACTGGACTCGGCTTTACACCTTTGAGTTTGGTTTGGCGCTGTGTTGTTTTGCGATGGTGGTCGCCGTCAAGTTGCCACGAAGTTTACGTATCGAAGTGTATGAAAAGAAAGACATTCTCACCTTTTTGTTATTGGCGCCCGGTTTTGGGTTGCTGTGTGGGGTGTTGGTACAAGGGCCTATTTTATGGTGGGAAAACTCACCGTTATTGGCGTATATGCTCATTGGTGCTTTGGCGCTGTTGATGTCAGGCTTTTTCTTTGAGCATTACCGCAAAAATCCTTTGATTATGACCCGCTGGCTGGGGAGTTTTGCGTTATTGCGTTTTGTAGTAGGCGCTTTTTTACTGCGTTTGATTATGTCTGAGCAAAGTTATGCGGTGGTGAATTTTTTAAAATCCCAAGGTCTCATGTCCGACCAGTTTGTGGGTTTTTATACGGTCATATTTTTTGGTATGTTGGCAGGTTTGATAGTCAGCGCCCTGACCTTTTCACGCGATCATTTGATTCCGCCGATGGTGGTGGCGACTTTGCTCGTAGCGGTTGCCAGTGTGTATGATGCCAATATGCTCACCAGTGACGTGCGACCCCAAAATTTTTATCTCAGTCAATTTGCAGTCGCGTTTGCAGGCTCACTGTTTATGGGTCCATTGGTATTGATGGGATTTGGGCTGACGCTGCGACAAAGCGTTAATCATGTCATCACCTTTATCATATTGTTTGGTGCGACCCAAAACTTTGGCGGGCTGGTAGGCTCGGCTTTTTATAGCACCCTGCAACAGCAGCGCACCCAGTATCATAAACAAAGTATTTTACAGCAAATGCAATCGACAGATGCCACAGTAACCCAGCGGCTTCAACAATACCAAGCAGGGTTTAAACCCGTCATCACCGACAACAATTTATCGCAGCAACAAGCCCAACAATCCCTCAACCAAATTGTTACGCGAGAAGCGCAGATTAAAGCGTATGGCGATATCATTACTGTGAACAGTTACATTGCCACGTTTTTATTTGCTTGGGGTATGATTAATATCGCCCGCAAAAAATACATTGAAAATCGGCAAAAAGTAGCAATTAAGCAAACATAGACTGGATATGCTAGAGAGTCTAACAAGGCGACCTAATTAGATAACTGTTTTTAGATAACTGAAGTTACGCAGCCCTTTAAAAAAGCGCTATCATAACAAAAAAAGCAGTCAGCGAGAGTAAACA